>JAESSZ010000432.1 GCA_016763875.1 Nannocystaceae bacterium | reverse complement strand
TCGTCGGCCGCAGTTTCCTCGAGTTGGCCGATCCCGCCTCGTTGGCGCAACTGGACCGCGCTTTGCGAGTTGCCCGGGCCGGTTTTTGGCAGGGCGAAGTGGTTCTGCGTCGCCTGGACGGAGAGCCGCTTCCGGTGGAGATATCCCTCGCCGCTGGCACTGGTCCGGCGGTGGTGCTGCTTCGCGATCTGCGCGAGCGTCGACGCCGTGCCTTCGAAGATCGGCTCATGGGCCAGGTCGACCGGTCCTTGGTCGCGGTCGCCGAACCGCGGCAGTCGGTGATGGCGGCGTGCACCGCTCTGGCCACGGGGTTGTCGGCGCGCAGCGTCGCGCTGATCGTGCATCACCAGGGGACTTGGCAACGCTGGCCGCTGGGCGGAAACACATCCGTGCCTCCGGTCGAGTTGCCGGATCTCAAGGTTCCGCCGTCGTGGTCCGAGGGTAGTCCTCTCGCGGTTGTGGATGCTGCCGACGAGCCGTTGGCGCGCAAGTTGCTCGCGGCGGGCGGGGAGTCGGGTCCGCGACGGGAGGCCGGTATTTCGGGCGCCGTTCGGGTCGCGTTGCGGGCGTCGGGCGGTGTGGTCGGCCACCTGCTTTTGTCCCGCGGAGAGACTCCGTGGGACGCCCGCGATCACGTCTTGATCGGCGCGCTGGCGTCGCAGATCGCCTTGGGGCTCGCCAATGGTTTGCTGACCTTGGAGACCCGCGAGTTGGCGGCCTATCAGGCGCAGGTGCTGGACCAAACCACGGTGCTCATCAACTCGGTGGATGCCGATGGACGGGTCGTGACCTGGAATCGCGCGGCCGAGCAGATGTTCGGGATCTCGGGTGAGGATGCGGTGGGGCGGCTGTTTGGCGTCGAGGTTGCCAAGGCCGACAAGCCGCGCCTGTGGGATGCCCTGTGGGCGGAGTTGTCGGACAAAGGGTCGGTCGCCCGGGAGATCACGCTTCAGGCCGACAGCGGGGCCTTGGTGCCGCTGCACTTTGAGGGCAGGGTTTTGCGCGATGACGATGGCGTGCGCGGAGCCGTCGTGGTCGGGCTGGACATGCGCGACCGGCGAGCCCTGGAGCGCCAGGTCCTCAAGAGCCAGAAACTCGCTGCCGTTGGGCTGCTCGCGGCGGGCATCGCCCACGAGATCAACAATCCGCTGTCGGGCGTGGTCGGTTACAGCAAGCTCCTGCTCGAGAAGCCGCTGCCGCAAGATGTGCGCCGCAAGGTCGAGAAGATCGCAGCGAGCGGCGAGCGGTGCCGCAAGATCGTAGAGGGAGTGCTGCTGTTCTCACGCCAGCAGGACGGTGGTGAGCGCCGCACGGTCGACGTCAAGGACCTGCTCGATCGGGTGGTCGCGATCGGCGAATACCAGTGGCGCATGCACAATGTGCGCGTGATCCGGGATATCGAGTCCGTGCCGGTCATGGCCGACGCCGACCAAATCGAGCAGGTTGTCTTGAACCTGCTGTCCAATGCGGTGGATGCGATGCCGCGCGGCGGCTCGGTCCATGTGAGGCTGCGCCGGTTGGCCGACGGGGGCGCTGAACTGACGGTGGCCGACGAAGGCCACGGGATCCCCGAAGAGATTCAAGCTAGGATCTTCGATCCGTTTTTCTCAACCAAGGAGATCGGCAAGGGCACTGGGCTCGGACTTGCGATCTCCTACGGGATCGTGCAGGACCACGGCGGCGATATCGTCGTTCAGTCCACGGAGGGCCGGGGTGCGGAGTTCACAGTGACTCTGCCCGCCGACGGAAAGCCCCCGGCGGTCTCCAAACCCTAGTGCTTCCCGAGCCTCCCCCAAAAGACCCCCGCTTTACCCCCAAGACCCGACGACATGGCCCGCACAAAAACTCCCATCAAGGACACGTACTCGACCCACGACGTGGCCAAGATCTGTTGCGTTACGCCGACCACCGTCATCCGGTGGATTGAGGACGGTCTCATTCCAGCGTTCAAGACGGTGGGTGGTCACAGGCGCGTGCGTCGGGAGGACCTGGAGCGCGTGTGTCGCGAGCGCAACATCCCATTCAACGCGACTCAGGGCGACGAAGTCGGCCGCATCCTTGTGGTCGACGACGAGCCGGTCGTGCTCGACCTGGTTGGCGATGTGGTCAAGGACCTCAACCACAAGTTCGAGGTCGAGGTCGCCAAAGACGCGTTTGATGCCGGACGCCTCGTGGTGTCGTTCCGGCCGCAGCTCATCTTTTTGGACCTCATGATGCCGGGCGTCGATGGGTTCGAGGTCTGCACGCGGCTCAAGAAAGATCCCGCGACCGCCAATACCGAGGTCATCGCGATCACCGGCTACTACACCGAAGCCAACATGGAGCGGATCTTGGGGTCCGGCGCTGCGGCGTGCCTGAAGAAGCCGCTCGATGTTCTCGAAGTGCGCCGCCAGGTGATCGACGCATTCAACCTGCGCGAGGTGACTGGCCCCGACGCGCGTCGAGGCGCGACGCCCAAGGACGAGGTGTCCAAAGTCCTGATCATCACCCAGAACGCCGAGTTCCGCGGCAAGGTCAAAGACGAACTCGCGGCTGCGCAGCCCGCGGTCGAGATCCTTACCGCGCAGACCGGCGCCGATGCATTGCTGGTCGCCCAGGCCGCCCCGCCGCAGTTTGTTTTGCTGTCGCTGTCCGTGCCCGACGTGCAAAAGAGCAAGGTTATCGAGAAGCTCGTCGCCGCCGCAGGTGGTGGTGGCATCCAGATCATCGCCGTGCACGAGGCGCCGACGGACGAGATCCGGGCTACAGCGCGTGGTGCGGGAGCGCGCATGTGTTTGCCAACCGCTGCGGTGACCGGCAGCGTGCGCGAGCTCCTCGGCGTGTGAGCGCGGGATTTCGGGGTGGCGCCCATGGCGCCGACCCCCGAAATCCAACGTGATTTGTCGCGCGGGAACCAAACCTATGTTTTGACTAACCTTACGGTGCGCGCGGGCCCGCGATTTGGGCTCGCCGTCTGTTTGGGGGGGAAGGGGATCGCTATGAACTACAAGACAATATCGCTCACGTTGATTTCACTGGCCGTTGCCGCGTGT
>JAESSZ010000431.1 GCA_016763875.1 Nannocystaceae bacterium | reverse complement strand
CCAACTGCGCGTGCAACGAATGCCCCTTCATGCGGCTCAACACGATGGAGAAGCTCTACGCATGTCTTCGCGATATGACGCCTGAGCTAGAAATGCCCGTAGAGCTCCGTGAGGCCGCCAGAGCGCCTATCGAGCGCATGTTGGCGCTGTCTTAGCGGGTCGTCTCACCGGTCATCGAAGCACGCGGAGGCGGCGCTTGTAGGCCCGCTTCTCCGCCGAACTTCGTGCGAGCTCGACCGCCTTGGCCAACTCCGCGCGCGCGTCCGGGTAGTGATGCGAGGAGATCCAACATTCCGCTCGCGCCGAGTGTGCCTCGGCAAGCGTGTCGTCTATCTTCAGCGCCTTCTTGGCATTGGCGCAGCCCTCTTCGTTTTTGTCGTTGGCGAGCTGGGTTAGGGCACGAAACGCCCACGCATCGGCGCGCCAAGGCAGGTGTTTCACCAGCGCCTTGGTGATCGCTCGCTGAGCCGGAAGGTTCTCCACGTCTTCAAAGAACTGGGCGGTCAGGCGAGCCAACCGGATGCGCTCGTTGGGCGCTACCTCGACACGATTGAGTTTGTCCCAGCCGCTCTTGGCGAGCGCGGCGGCCAGCCGGTCGCTGCCATCTCGTCGCTCCACCGTCGCACGCGCGATGAACAAACGTCCATCACCGTACTTGTCGCTACTTTGCCCGCCATCGCGCAACGTCGTGCGCGCGATGGGAAACTCCCGCTGTCGGCGCAGGGTTTCCCCATAGAGCAGCCGCGCCTCCAGGTTGCCTGGGTTGCTCTGCAAAATGGCGGCAAGTCTCGACCCGATGGTCGGGAGCTCGGTCTCGCTATCGGGGGCCAGCAGCCGCAGCCGTTCGCGCAGCACCGTGATGGTGACAGGGTTGGCGCGCAAGCCTGCCGCCTTATCGAGCCACGCGCCGACGTCCTTGGCCTCGACCTTTGCGTAGCCGAGGTCTGCCCGGTCCAGCGCGACCACGACGAGATCCAGCAGTGAATCTGCGGTGACCACCTCTTCGTCGACCAGAGTTCGCAGCACGTTGTCGGCGTCGTCCAGGTCACCATGCGAGGCCAGGTAACGGCCCAGGGACGCTCGGTAGCGTACGGTCACGCCGTCGAACTCGACTGCCTTCTCCAGTAGCGCGATGGCAGCAGGCGCTTTTTCCGGGTCCTCCTTGGCCTGCATCTGGACCAATCCCGCCAACAAGAACGCCGCTTCGGCGGGTCGGTCTTCGGTCTCCAGCGCCTGTCGCAGTGTTTTCTCGGCGGCGTCCGTCTCTCCGTCGTCACCGGCGATGAGCAACTGAGCCTCGCCAAGCGCAGTGAGGGCTCGCGCCGTTCGGTGCGCCTTGGCGATCTCCCCCAGAGCGTCCCCAGCTAGCTTGGGGTCCCCGACGTGCGCCTTTGTCCGAGCATCGGCGACTCGCAACTCCAGGCGCGGTCCATACAGTCCGAGTGCACGCTCAAGCCATGGCGTCGACTCAGTGAACCGCTTCTGTTCGACCAAGGCGAGCGCCTGCACGTAGGCGACCCGTGCGTGGGTCTGCGGCAACTTGGCGCAGTCTTCAAGGCTGCCGGCCACATCGCCTTCAATGAGCTTCGCCCACGCGACGTGAACATCCGCGGTCGTCTCGTCGACCTCCAGTTGCTTCAGCAGCGCCTTGGCCCGCTTGAGTTCTCCCGCGAGAAACGCTGCCTCGATGATCCGAGCGCGGGAATCGACGTCCCACGCAGGCACGTGCTCCCAGGCGGCGTCGATGTCTTCGGCGATCCCCTTGCCGTTGCGTCGGCGCGTGTTGACGAGTGCACGCGCAAGGTGGAGCCGGCCCCGGTCTCGCGGCGACAAACTCTCGTCGGCGAGCAAGCGCTCGGCGACGTCACGAACGCCGCTCGAATGCTGGGTCACGATCGCGTGGAGCAGCGCTTCATCGATCGCGAGTCCGAGCCCTGCCGGATCGAGGGCGCGCGCGGTCTCTAACCTTGCCTTGGCCTCATCGATGGAGCCAGCACGCAGCAGCGCCGCCGCGTACCTTCTGTGTACTGGTACCCACTGCTCGTCCTGCGCGACCTCCTCCAACTCGGCCAGCGCGGGCCCCATGCGCTCGGTTTCGTACGGGTTGCCGAGCGCGACGGTGGCGTGCAGCCACGCGTGCAGTCGTGCGACCGGAGGCTCCCCACCGGGCTCCACGGTCTGCAGTGTGTCAGCCACGGCGTCGAGCTCACCCGCGAGGGCGGCGGCAACGGCTCTTGCGAGTACGGACTGCTGCGATTGGGACTCCGTGATCGCCGTGAGGGCTTGGGCCAGCGCTTCGGTGCTCCCCCCGGCCGCCGCTTGGTGGGCACGCACCATCGCCAACAACTCGCGCGAAACGTCGTCCGTCGGGGCAACGGCCAGACCCTTTTCCGCGGCCTCAGCCGCCAGTCTGAGTTCGCCGCTGGTCCCCGCAAGTAAGTGGGTGCGCGCTTCTTTGACTGCGTGATTGAGGCGATACTGGTCCCACGCGATCTTGCCGGCCACCGCGGAAACCGCGAGGACCACGACGGCAATGACGACCCCGATGATGCGACGGCGATGGCGACGGCGACGCTGACGGCCGACCTCCAGCACGCGCTCGTCGGCCTGGTTGTGTAATTCGGCGACGAGGTCCGTGGAGCTCAGACCTGCACCGGCCAGCCCAACGCTGTTCTGCGACGGCACGGCGCCGACGATACCGCTGGCGTGACCCGCGGGGTAAACGCGGGCAAGATCTGGGATAGTTGCCCGCGTCGCGTCGACTAGCGACGATTGGACCGGGCGCCCAGCCGGTTGCGACTGCGTAACTCGGATCTGCGCCGTGGCGTAGAAGCGTAAGTGGGCTTGCGGGCCCCCACATGCCAGCTTTTGAGGCTGGCCCCATTGTACGAGTTGCCATGAGCCGAAACGCCCTCAATCCAGACGAGGCCGCGTCCTCCGGAGCGACCTCGGAGGCGCTCGCGCAGCGATTTCGAGACGTCCGCCTGACATCGGAGCTGCTCAGTTCGCGGCTGGAGAATGAGGATTTCGGCCTGCAGTCGATGCCGGACACGAGTCCGCCGAAGTGGCACTTGGCCCATACGACGTGGTTCTTCGAGACCTTCGTACTGGCGACCGCGTTGCGGAGCTACACGCCCTTCAACGAGCAGTTCGGGTTCCTCTTCAACAGCTACTACAACAGTGTCGGTGGCGCGCATCCGCGGCCGCAGCGTGGCCTGCTCAGTCGCCCGACGGTGGCCGAAGTCTTCCGCTATCGCGGCCACGTCGACGCACTCATCTCTGACCTCCTGCATGGCGGAGGACTGTCGGAGCGCGAGCTGGCGACGATCGAGGTCGGGCTGCACCACGAGCAACAGCATCAAGAGTTGTTGCTCACCGACATCAAGCACGCGTTTTCTCTCAATCCACTGCGGCCGCCGTATGTCGATTCACGATCTCCCGTGGAACGTTTCGTGGCACCCGAGCTCACCTGGTGTTCGCACGTCGGTGGATTGGTCGAGGTCGGGCACAATGGTCACGGCTTCGGCTTCGACAACGAGTTCCCGCGGCATCACGTGCAGCTGGAGCCGTTTGAACTCGCGTCGCGTCTCACGACAAACGGCGAATATCTGGCGTTCATAGAGGACGGCGGATACTCGCGGCCGGAACTTTGGCTAAGCGACGGCTGGGCGCTGCTCAACGAGCAGCGCTGGGAAACGCCGCTGTACTGGGAGAAACTCGACGGCCAATGGTACGCGTTCACCCTGTGGGGACTGCGACCGCTAGACCCAGCAGCACCGGTTTGCCACGTCTCCTACTACGAAGCGGACGCATTCGCATCGTGGGCGGGCGCCCGCTTGCCGCGAGAGGCCGAGTGGGAGATCGCTGCCTCCAGCGCCACGGTCGAGGGCACCTTCGTGGAGTCGGGCAGCTTCCATCCGTTGCCGCTACGTAGCGACGCTGCCGGCAACGCCCAAATGTTTGGCGACGTCTGGGAGTGGACGTCGAGTGCATACGCGCCATATCCCGGTTTTCGGACCCTGAGCGGCTCGCTGGGGGAATACAACGGTAAGTTCATGTGCAATCAGATGGTGTTGCGCGGAGGGTCGTGTGCGACGTCGCGTCTCCACATTCGGGGGTCGTATCGAAACTTCTGGCACCCACACACGCGGTTCCAGTTTTCGGGGATCCGACTTGCACGAGGGCTTGAACCGGTAGAAAACGCACCCGTGTCTTCCCCTGAATTGCGGCTGACCGACTTCGAACCTGAGTCTGGGAGTTTTCTCGCCGATGTACTCAGCGGACTCTCCAAGCCACGGAAGTCGCTACCGACGCAGTATCTGTACGACGAGGAAGGCTCGCGACTCTTCGATGAGATCTGCGAGTTACCGGAGTACTACCCCACCCGTACTGAGCTGGGGATCATGGACGCACGGGCTGGCGAGATGGCGGACGCGATTGGGTCCGACGCCCTGGTCGTAGAGTACGGCTCGGGTAGCTCGACCAAGACGCGGCTACTTCTCGAAGCCTTGGACACACCGGTCGCGTACGTCCCGGTAGATATCTCCAAGGAGCACCTGATGCGCTCTGCTCGCACCTTGGCGGCTCGCTTCGAAACCCTCGAGGTGCTGCCGGTCTGTGCGGATTTCACCGTGGCATTCGATGTGCCGGAACCGAAGCGTTCGCCCAAACGGCGGATCGTCTACTTCCCCGGTTCCACGATCGGAAACTTCGAACCCGACGGCGCGGTCGCGCTGCTGCGGACAATGGCGCGGGAGGCCGGTCCGGGCGGTGGACTGCTGATCGGGGTGGATCTGCGCAAGCAAGCATCGGTGCTTGAGGCCGCCTACGACGACGCTCAGGGCGTGACAGCGGCCTTCAATCTCAATCTGCTGACACGAGCAAATCGAGAGCTCGGGGCCAACTTCGACGTGTCTGCTTTCAAGCACCGCGCGCCGTACGACGAACAAGCCGGACGTATCGAGATGTTGCTGGTGAGCCAGGTCGCGCAGGTAGTCTCGATTGGAGACCACAGGTTCCACTTCGAGGCGGGCGAGGAGATCCACACGGAGTACTCCCACAAGTACACGGTTGAGGCCTTTGCTGCGCTTGCGGCTCAGGCGGGATTTCGACCAGTGCAGGTGTGGACAGACAACCACGCGTTGTTCAGCGTGCACTACCTGGAACTGGCGTAAGGCCTGCAACCCGGGCGCGAGTCGTCTACTCTAGCGCGCATGGCCGACGAGCAGTCCGAGGTACTCGACACAAACGCGTCGTTCTACACCGCGTTTGCCGGTCGGGACTACGAGGCCATGGAGGCACTATGGTCGTCGGCCTCGGTGACAGTCTGCGTCCACCCAGGGTGGCCACCTATTCGCGGGCGCGAAGAGGTGATGAAGAGCTTCCGTTCGATCTTCGAGCACGACACGGGACCTTCGCCGACCTGCGAAGCGCCCACCTGCCATGTCATCGGCACGGGCGCGTTCGTCGTGTGTCGTGAACGGTTGGGCAACGCAGTGCTGATAGCGACGAACGTGTACGCGCGCGAGAGCGGTCAGTGGCGACTCGTGCACCATCACGCATCCGCGTTGGCGCAGGTCCCCGCGACGCCCGAGCTCGACTCCGAGATGCTGCCGAACTAGGGCACGAGCCAACCGTCGCCTACGGTGTCGCGACGCCCGACGTCGGTCCCGAGTCGGTCCCACTCACGGGTTTGAACGCGCCCTCGATCTGGTTTTCGTCGCCGTACAGCACCAGCGCGTCACCTGCCTCAAGCACATCGTCGCCCGTTGGGACCGCGATGTAGTTTTCTCCACGCTCGATCGCGAGCACGGTGATGCGCCGCGTGGGAAGCCTGAGATCCGCGAGTCGCTGGCCCACGACCGGGGAGTCGGCGGCAAGACGTTGGCGCGAAACCATGTAGCCCCGGTCAAAGCGCAGCATCGCGTTTGCGGTAGGCGTAACGTTGAAGCGCTTCATCAGCTGTCGGCTGAGTTCGAAGCGCAGTCTCTTGCCCAGCCCCTGGCGTCTCATGACCCACGTAAGCACGACGAGTCCCGCTGCGATAATCAGCAGATTGATGGCCGCCTGGCTGAGATCGGTGCCGACAAACGCGCTCGCGAACGAACCGACCACGGTGACGATCCCCGCGTTGCCAAAAATGATCAGATAGGAGGCGATTTTCCGTCGAACCGGATCGTCGACGATCTTCTCCGACTCCTTGGTTGTGAAGCCTGAGTTGGTGAAAGCCGACAGCGCCTGAAATTTCGCGTGCTCCCACGGAATGCCCGTCACCTCGAATGCCGCGGCCCCGATCCGCACACAGACGAACGAGGCCATGATGAACACGAACAACAGGACGATGGACACGACGCCAGGATAGCGCCAGTCCACCGTCCTCCGTACCGTGACGACTACGCAGCTTCTGCTTCGTCGGGCTCCCCGGCTGGGTCTGCAACCTTGCTAACAGCGGCATTCGCGTCTACCGCAGGGACTTGCGGCGTGACCCGAGCAACCCGAGCGGCCTCGACCTCTGCGGCGGCGGCGGGGCGCATCGTCTGCCATACGAAGTCATAGACATCGAGCATGTCTGCGGGTTCGACCCCGAGACCGGTCAGCTGTGTGCGAAGGGCCTGCGCCATGGCGAGCCATCGGTTATAGGTCGAGCCGGTTGGCCGCGACTTGTTGGTCAGCGAGGGCGACAGCAAGCCGGCTTGGCGCGTGAACACACTGGGTTTGATGCAGATGTGCGTCTCCGGCCGGACCAGTGCACGCAACGCGGTCATCAGCGGCCAGCTGTAGCGACCGGAACTGCTGCGACCCAAGCGACGGAGGAACTCGTCAAACTGAGCGCCATCGGCGTCGGGCTCATAGAGGTAGTTTCGCAACGCGAGGGCCAGCGCCGATGAACGACGTGCGCTGTGCAGCGGCTCCAACTGCTTCTTGGTGACCAGATCGGTGTTCGAGAGCACCGCGCCTGCCCGCTCAAGAACGACCTCGTAGCGACCCGAGGCCAGCAGTTCGTCGAGCGCGTCCTTGCCGAGAAGCGTCTTGGCTTCGGTAATCGCGGCGTCGCGGTGCCGTTTGAGTCGGCGGCCGCCCTGGCACCACGGTGATTCTTGAGCCAGCCCTTGCCCGCGAAGCCGTCGCTGTGAGCCTCGCAGAACACAACGACCTGGTCCTCGAGCAGCGGAGTCTCGAACTTCTTGCGCTTGCTTAGCTTGAGGACGGGGTCACTCGGTTGCTCTTTTCGTGCGGCAAGCAGCGTGGCTGTCACCTCTGTCGACGCATCGGCGGCCGAGAAGAAACCGCAGTACTTGGTCATGAAGGTACGCGTAGAGCCGTCTTCAAACCGGTATCCGCGCTTGCTCTCGCGCTCCCAAAGCATGACGGCCAGTCCCCAGATTGGGCGCTTGGCGTGGCGGACGATGGTGTCTCCGTCGTGGAGATTCGTGAGCGCGGTGGTGTCGACAGCAAGTTGCATGCGGCTTCCTTCTTGTTCGGGTTTTTGATGGGTCGCGACCCAACTGTCGCGACCGGTGGGCTCCTTTTGCGAGGTGTAGGTCGAACCGAAACACCCTGCGGGTGCTCGACAGCTCGACCGACTTCGCGGGCCAGTCTGGACAATGTAATCACGAATTGGCGCAGCGCAACCCCCCAAGCTCGCGCATTGACTGGAAATTACGGCTCAGTGGCACAATGCGGAGACCGTGCCCGCGTGCATGTGACTGTGCGCTGACGTTCCGCCTATCCTTGCTCCGTGCCCAGTAGCGAGGACGGCGAGATCGCGAAGGTCCGTCGCCATCATCATTGCCATCGACTGGCGCTTGCCGGTACCGCCGTGTGGCTCGGTTGGCTAACGTTTGTCGGCGCAGGTCCCATCGAAGGGCTGCTGGTGCTGTCGCCGTTGGTACTCCATCCGCTGGTACTGCGTCTGGTGGCACTCGATGACGCCGCGCCCCATTGGTTGTTCACCGCGGCGACGTGGTCGCAGCTACCCGCGGCGATGCTCTTG
>JAESSZ010000043.1 GCA_016763875.1 Nannocystaceae bacterium | reverse complement strand
CCCGCCACTTTGACTTCGAGCACGCGGCAGTGCCGGTCGGCCTCCCCGGATCGAAATCCACGGTGCACCTCGTCGGGTTTGACCTTCGTCAGGGTCGCGACCCCCGCCAACGCCTTGGTCCCGTGCATGCTCACCGTGTAGCCGAATTCCAGAAATGGAACCCGAGGGAACTGCTGGTCGGAAACCTTCGTTTCCTGCAAGCAGACAACGTCAGGTTCATGGTCAGCCAGAACCGTGAGGACATGGTCCAGACGCGCCCGAATCGAGTTCACATTCCACGTGAGAACAGTTAGCGACATCGCGCGAGCGAGGCTAGCAGACGTTTCGCCTCTCGCCGGGAGCGAGTGCCGCACAGACTTCGCTGGCCCCCCTCGGCCAAACACCCGGGTTTCGCTGCGGGCTGGTAGACTTATGAAGTGGACCTCGACGCGCTGCGCAGTTTTTTCCACGAGGTCGCCGCAGACGTCAGCGACGGAGATGGCGGTTGGCAGTTCGAGATCGACAACGTCCGGCTGGCCTGTCTCGCCGACCTACGATTTGACCGCATGCGACTGATAGCCCCCGTGCTGGAAACCGACGTATTGACCGACGAGCAACGTGATTCGTGTCTCGAGGCGAACTTTCACACCGCACTCGACGCACGCTACGCCACCAGCGACGGGATCCTCTACGCCGCGTTCATTCATCCGCTGCAATCGCTAACCCAAGGCGATCTCCGCAACGCCATGGACCAGGTGGTCAGCCTCGTGCAGACATTTGGATCGACGTACTCCAGCGGTGCGCTGGTCTTCGGCGTCCCCCCCTCGGGCGGCGACGCGCCCAACTGAGCCGGCCGTGGCCGAGCCAAGCAACGAGCGCGAGAGCCCTGCAGCGCCGGCCCCGAAGTCTCGTCCTTCCACCTCGCGCGAGGCTGAACACGAGCTGTCTGCGGGAACCAACGTTGGCCGCTACGTGGTGCTGCATCGGCTGGGAAGAGGCGGCATGGGGGTCGTGTACGCCGCCTACGACCCCAAACTCGACCGTAAAATCGCGATCAAGGTCATGCGCAAGCGGGGCCGGGACTCTGAGCGCTCGCAGGACCGCATGCTACGCGAGGCACAAGCCCTCGCAAAACTCTCGCATCCACACGTCGTCACGGTGCATGACACTGGACTCATCGAAGGACGGGTGTTCGTCGCCATGGACTACGTCGAGGGCAGCGATCTGCGACGCTGGCTACGAGAGAAGTCTCGGTCCCGCACCGATCGTCGACGCACTCGCACAGGCAGGTGACGGCTTGGCCGCCGCCCACGCCGCCGGCATCACGCACCGCGATTTCAAGCCCGACAACGTGATCGTGGGCCTCGACGGACGCGCACAGGTGCTGGATTTCGGCCTCGCACACGTACGCAGTGATACGACCGACCATGCGGCCGAGCGCCGACCCGAGCGACGTCCGGCGGGGACCCCGGCCTATATGGCACCGGAACAGCACCGCGGCGACAAGGTTGACGCGACCGCGGACCAGTTTGCGTTTTGCGTCACGCTCTATGAAGCCCTGTGTGGTCGTGCACCGTTCTCGACCGACGGGGATGGCGTGCGCGCGTCGATCCTTGCGGGCAGGATCCGCGAGCCCCCGCGACACACGCCTATTGCACGCAAGCTGAGGAAAATCGTATGGCGAGGTCTCTCTTCGGACCCAGCTGACCGTTATCCGTCCATGAAGGCACTGCTCGTCGATCTGCGACGCCGGCAAGGCGGCAGGCGACGAATCGCAGCGCTGGCTATCGGCGCGGTGGCGCTCGGCGGAATATCGGCCCTGACGGTGGCAGGCGTAGCCGGCGTGGCCGCACCGCCCGATCCCTGCGAAGCCGGGGAGACGCGCATTTCGTCGGTTTGGAGCCCCACGCGCAAGGCGGAGCTCGGGCAAGCATTCGTCATCGATGCTCGACCCGACGCGACACAGAGTTTCAACGATGTCGCGGCGAGGCTGGACACCTACGCCGACGCCTGGCAGACCATGCACGACGACGCCTGTCGCGCGACTCACGTCCGTCACGAGCAGTCGGCATCGATGCTCGATCTGCGCATGGAGTGCCTAGACAGCCGTCGCCGTGACCTCGACGCATTCGTCGCCACACTTCTGCGAGCGAATGCGCCTGCCTTAGACCGCGCGCCGCTGGCCTCGACATCGCTGCCCCCGATTCGCACCTGCCGCGATACCGACGCGTTGCGGGAACGGCTGCCGATGCCCAGCGGCACGAGCGATCAACTGCAGATCGCCGAGTTGCGGGAACGCATCGCTCACGCCGCGGCGCTCACCGAAACCGGCCAATACACGCTCGCGCTATCGATCATTGAGCCGGTGGCGAAACGCACGACCGCGCTGGGGTGGCCACCGTTGACCGCGGAGGCGCACCACCGACTCGGCGTGGTCCAGCAAGCGCTGGGCCGCTGGGAACCAGCCGAACGCGCACTGACGACCGCGGGCCTCGAGGCGGAGGTCGGCAGGGACGACCGGTTGCTCGCAACGATCCGAATCGCGTTGGTCTTGCTGGTGGGCGACCGTGACGGGCGGCCCCGCGAAGGGCATCTGTGGGCGCGGCTGGCCCAGTCCGCCTTGCGGCGGCTCGGCGGCGACCTGGAGCTGTCGGCGGCACTCGAAACGAATCTCGGATTCGTACTCGACCGCGAAGGCAAACCCGAAGATGTGCTCGCCCACCACGAGCGCGCGTTGGCACTGCTCGACGAGGCAGGCGTACAGGGGCTGCGTCGGGCCCCCAATCACGGCAACCTGGCGACGAGCTTGTCGCAGGTCGGCCGCAGCGAACAAGCCATGCGACACGCCGAGGCCTCGCTGGCCCTGTGGACGGATGCCGTTGGCGAAAACCATGCCAATACCGCGGTGGCTGTCGCCATCCTCGCCTACGTCCTGGACGATGCGGGCCGCCACGCGGAAGCGGTGGTGCAGCACGCCAAAGCGCTCCAGATCACCGAGCGTGCCCTGGGCGTCGACAATCCGATCACGGCAGACCGGGTGGAGGATCTCGCGGTTGCCCACGCGGGTTCAGGCGAGATGGCGCTCGCCGTGGAGGGGTTCAGGCGCGTGGTCGCCGTTCGGAAGCGGACCCGAGGCGCGGTTCACAGTGATGTCGCTACCGCCGAGCCCAATCTCGGCTCCATACTCGGGATGACGGGCCAACCCGAAGACGCCCTCGTGCACCATCGCCTCGCGCTAAGCATGCGGGAGACGCTGTTCGGACCGGAGCACTTGGAGGTCGCGGGTTCCCTCGATGGCGTAGCCAACCAGCTCGAGAGTCTTGAGCGGGCAGAGCAGTCATTGCCCTACCGGCAGCGGGCGCTCGCGATCAGGGAGCGCGTCCTTGGCCACGACCACGCAGAGTTGACCCACCCGCTGAGCAACCTGGCCTACAACTTCTACGAGGTTGGGGAAGCGGCGAAAGCACAGGCAACCGCGGAGCGAGCGGTGGCGCTTGGGCATGACGAGAGCGTGCGTCCTGACGAGCGGGCGTTCGCGCAGTCCGTCTTGGCGCGTGTGCTCGCCGGCCGAGGCGGTGACGCCAACCGGGCCAAGGCCCTCATCGCGGAGGCGCACGCGGCGATCGGCGACACGGGGTCACCCGTGGTACGCAAAATCCTGGCGGAGGCGACGGCTTCGCTGGCGAAGCCGCACTAACTCAGTCGCGCACTAATAGTGCGGAGGAGCGGCGTCATGAGGACCGGCCTCGGGCCCATCGTCGACACGCTCGCGTAGCTCTTTGACCTCACGCTCAAGGCGCTGCACCCGAGCCGCAAATCCCTGAATGACCTGTCGAGGTCGGCTATCAGCTTGTCTTGATACGCCGCCCGAATCTCTAACTCGACCACCGGATCTAGGGGGTCAGCGGCTTGCGAGTCCGCTGGGTGCGCGTCGACGGGCCCGGTGTCAACGGACTTGGAGTTCGGTGGTTTGCTCATGTCGGCGGCTCGTACTCGCTATTGGGTTGCTCGCGCCGTCGGAGAAACACGCGATGGATCAAGAGCGCGCCGACGAACCAAGCCAGGGTCATCGGCACGGTGATATCTCGGTCCCCCGGGCCCGCGAACGCCTTGGTCGCGAGCACCGCAAACACCAGACCACTGGAGACCGCGTAGACAAACGGTGTGTACGGGTAGCCCCAGGTTCGGTACGGGCGCACCGTGTCCGGCATCTTGCGTCGCAAGATGACTACGGCCAGTACGGTCAGCGTCCCGGTCACTAACATCGCCGCGACCGTGTAGTTCAGTAACTCTTCGAAGCTCTGTGTCGCAACGAGGACGATGCCGAACGCGGCTTGCATCCACAGCGCGAACACGGGCGTTCGGTGTTTTGGATGCAGTTTGCCGGCCGCTGGAACGCAGTGGCCGTGTTTGGCCATCGCGTAGCCAATGCGCGAGCCAGTGAGTACCGTGCCGTTGATCGAACCGAACATCGCCAGGACGATCAACATCGTGACCCCAAACGTCCCCACGGGGCCAAACAGAGCGCCAGCCGCCGCACTGCCAACCTCGCCAACGTTGGCAAGCGAGCCCATGTCGAACACCGACAGAAAGCCCACGCACATGATGAGGTACAGCAGCGTCACGCCTGCCGTCCCAAGCACCAAGGCGCGGGGCAGCGCACGTGCGGGGTCCTTGATCTCACCACCCACGAAGATCGCGGCGTACCACCCCGAGTACGCGAAGTAGATCGGCAAGAATGCGGCCGCAGTGGCACTGATCTCCGGGAACTCAAACGTCCCGGGGTTAGACCACGCGCCGCCCCCACCCTGCGTCACGAGCACAACGAGGCTCGCCACCAAGAGGATGACAACCGGGATCCCCGTGAGCCCGAGTTGCACGCGACCGGACAGCGCGACACCAACGTGATTGAGCGCGGTGAGCCCGACGATGATCGAGATCGCCCAGAACGTCGACGACTCCATCGGTAGGCCGAGTTGTGCGGGCAAATCGACGTAGCTCCCCAGCACCACGGGCAGCTGAAAGTTGGCCGTGCCATGCGCCATGGTCGCCAGCGAGCCGGGGAAAATCGCGAGCAGTTGTAGCCAGCCCGCGGCGAACGCAACGCCGGGCCCATAGGCGAGCCGAAGGTATGGGTAGTCGCCCCCTGCACGCGGCATCATTGCGCCCAGTTCCGCGATCGAGAGGGCGCCCGCCAGCGCGGACAACCCACCCAGCAACCAGACGGCCAAGAACGTGCCCGGGTGGTCCAACTGCGCGGCGACTTCACCGGGCGCAATAAAGATCCCGATGCCCAGCATCGACCCGGCGACGAGTGCCATCGCCGGCAGCGCGCCCAGGGTTCTGGAATCGACGTGATCGGAGTCGCGCAAGCCGGCCTCGATGGCTGCGGACTCTACCTCAGGTGCTGGGGTTTCCCTCGGAGGTGGACAATTCGTGCCGTGGAGCGGGCGCTGTTCGCCCCAACACGCTCACAACCCCCATTCACGCGCGGTTGACCGCCTAAGATCTCGACCCAAACCGTCGAATCGGGAGATCTCGGTCGGTCGCGGCTTAGTTCGGCAGGGCCCCAGGCCGCGACGCCACAGCGATTCGATTGCGGCCGCGATGCTTCGCTTCGTACATCGCAAGGTCGGCGCGTTCGTCGAGTTCCCGTGGCGTTTCCTGACCATCCCAACTCGCCAACCCGATCGAGACCGTCTGGGGAATGGAGATCGTCGTCTCCACCCGGAGAGGATGCGAGGAGAGAAACGCACGCACGCGCTCAGCCACCAGCCACGCTTCGTCGGCGGTCGTACCGGGCATCACCAACATGAACTCCTCGCCGCCCCGCCGAATGAGGACATCGAAACTGCGGACACAGCCGCGGACCACATCCGCAAACTGCTGCAGAACCGAGTCGCCAACCCCGTGGCCAAAGCGGTCGTTGACGCCCTTGTAGAAGTCGAGGTCCATCAACAGCACGCAAAAGGTTTTGCCGTCCCGCCGCGCGCGGTTCATTTCACCGCCCAGCGCGGGGATCAGGTGACGGCGGTTGAAGGCCTTGGTCAGCGTATCGGTGGTTGCCATGCGCTGGTACTCGGCACTCCGCAAGGACTGCAACACACAATGCGCGATCACAACGCCCAGGTTCTCGTGAGCCACCGAGAAAGCGTCGCGCGCTTCCGCCGACATCGAAAACACCCCCATCACCCGGGCCCCGCCGACGGTCGGGATCGACATCACAGAGCGCACGGGGTAGCCGCGATCGGGGTTTTCGAGAAACCGATCGTCGGCTTCCACATCGCCAACACGAACCACACGCCCGGTGAGCGCCGCCCAGCCGATCAGCCCTTGTCCCTTTGAGAAACTTGGGGGCGGATCGTCTGCGCATACGCCCGCACGGGCGACGGGTCGCAAACTCTCATCCGTCTCGCACAAACGCACGGACGCATGCTGCGCGTCGAGAACGTCGACGGCAGCACGGGTCGCGATCTTCACGACGTCATCAACTTGGTCGGCGTTCGAAAGCTCGCGTACCACCGCCGTAAGCTCTGCCAAAGGATCGGTCGTCACGGCGTCATCGTAGTGGGCGAGATCGTGAGAGTGAACAAGAAAATGTGGGGCGTTGTGCACCTACAACGTC
The DNA here is from genome assembly GCA_016763875.1 of Nannocystaceae bacterium. Taxonomy (GTDB): domain Bacteria; phylum Myxococcota_A; class Polyangia; order Nannocystales; family Nannocystaceae; genus JAESSZ01. The sequence goes on along the minus strand of JAESSZ010000043.1, from coordinate 4,402 downwards.
GGATCTTCACCGATAGGTAGGAAGTCCGGTCGCACTCGCCGTCGCGCCGTACAAACCGCCGTACCCGATCTTCTACGGGGGTCTACCCCCGTAAATCGTCAGTGACGCCTCCGGCTCGACTGCGACCGCGAGTCACTCCGTGGGCTCACTCGCTATCGGCACGGCCCAAAAAAACACAGGGGGCAATTCCACGGATGCCGTGGTCCGTCGCCGTCGCACATCCTAGGCAATGACCAGTCAACGACAGCTCCTGCCGACAATTCGAGCGACCGACAATGGGCGCACATGCCCTCAAACCGGCAGCGGTATGCTGCGCGCCTGTGGAAGTCAAAACCCACCACACAATCGACGCTGGGCTCTGCGGGAGACCTACCGAGCTTTCGCCTGGGCATGCCACCGTTGAGCTGACCTGTACCGAGATCATGCGCGCCGACGCACGCGGGCTCGTTCACGGGGGGTTCGTCTTTGGCGTTGCCGACTACGCGGCGATGCTGGCCGTGAATGAACCGACCGTTGTGCTGGGTCACGCGGACGTCAAGTTTCTCGCCCCGGTGACAACGGGCCAAGCCCTCGTCGCGAGCGCCGAGGTCACCCACGTTGATGGCGTCAAGCGCCGCGTCAGGGTCCGCGCTCGCTCCGGCGGAAAGCTGGTTTTCATGGGCGAGTTCCTGTGCATCGTGCCGTCGCACCACATCCTCGATCCTAAGCCTGCGAAGGCCACCGACAGTGAGGGCGGCAGCGCATGAAGCACGGCGGTCAGCTCATCGCCGAGGTCCTGCAAGCGCAGGGCGTGCGGTTTCTGTTCACGCTGTGCGGCGGACACATCTCGCCGATCCTTGTCGGCGCAAAGAACCTGGGCATTCGTGTCATCGACACCCGACACGAGGCAACCGCGGTGTTCGCTGCCGACGCGGTCGCTCGGAACTCCGGCGTGCCCGGAGTCGCCGCTGTCACTGCGGGGCCGGGGGTGACCAACACCATCACCGCGATCAAGAACGCACAGCTGGCGCAGTCGCCTCTCATTCTGCTTGGCGGCGGAACGGCGACCGTGCTCAAGGATCGCGGCGCGCTCCAAGATATCGACCATCTCGCGTTGCTGTCCCCACACGTCAAATGGGCCACGCGGTGCACAGCCGTTCGCGAACTGGTGCCGACGCTCGAACGCGCCTTCCAGATCGCCCAAGAGGGGGTGCCAGGACCGGTGTTCGTCGAGACCCCAGTCGATCTGCTGTACCCGGAGAGCAACGTCCGGGAATTCTACGGCGCCAAATCCGCCGGGAAGAGCAAGAGCCTGGCCGAAAAGGCGCTGCAGGCCTACCTGCGCCTGAACCTGGCCCGCGTCTTCTTTGGCGCGAACCGCCACACCGCCAAGGCGCCACAGCCCCCCAAAGCACAGCAACCATTCCCAGGCGCAGTCGCCCGCGCCGTCACTAAACTCCAGCGGGCAAAGCGACCGGTCCTACTCATCGGCTCGCAGGCAACCCTGCGTCCCACGGAGATCGATCGTCTCGTCAAAGCGGTGGAGGAACTCGGGGTCCCCGTGTTCCTGTCGGGTATGGCGCGGGGACTGCTGGGTGCCAAGCACCCGCTTTGGTTTCGGCACAAACGCACCGCGGCTTTGAAAGAAGCCGACCTGGTCATGCTCGCTGGTGTGCCGTGCGACTTCCGTCTCGACTATGGTCTGCAGATCTCGCGCAGAGCGACCCTGATCTCCGTCAACCGCAGCGAGATCGATGTCCGTAAAAACCGGAAACCCCAGTTGGCGGTCGTGGCCGATCCCATGGCGTTCTTGGTGGCATTGGCCGACAGCACACCCAAGCTCGCAGACATCACGCCCTGGAAAGCCAAACTCAAGGCGCGGAACGACGAACGCAATACGCAGATCGCGGAGCAGTCTGAGGCGAGCACCGAGTGGGTCAACCCGCTGCGGGTGTGCCAAGCCATCGACGCAACGCTGGCGGACGACAGCGTTCAGGTCGTGGACGGAGGCGACTTCGTTGCCACCGCGTCGTACATCACGCGTCCGCGAACCCCACTGTCGTGGCTTGACCCGGGCGTATTTGGCACCCTGGGGGTAGGGGCCGGCTTCGCGCTAGGGGCGAAACTATGCCGACCCGACGCAGAGGTGTGGTTGCTGTACGGCGACGGTTCTGCCGGATACAGCATCGCGGAGTTCGACACCTTCGTCCGCCATGGGCTGCCGGTTATCGCGGTGGTCGGCAATGATGCCTCTTGGGGTCAGATCGCGCGCGACCAAGTCACCTTGCTGGGGGACGATGTCGGGACCGTGCTGGCTCGCAGCGACTACCACCGTGTCGCCGAAGGCTTCGGCGCTAAGGGTTTGTTGGTCACCGACCCAGACGAGCTCCCCGAGGCCCTGGCCCAAGCCAAGCGCTGGGCCGCCGAGGGCAAGCCGGTGCTCATCAACGTACACATCGGCAAGACCGAGTTCCGCAAGGGCTCGATCTCGATGTAGCAGTGGCGCCACGTTCGAACGCGGGTGGCCAAACAGCGCCACCGACTGGTACTGTTGCTCCATGCTTGAGGATCTGGACCGCGAAGACCGACTGCGACTGATGAAGTTCGTGTGCTCGTTCGCATGGGCCGACCTGGAGATTCAAGACGATGAGCGCCAGTTTGTCGGCAAGATGATCGCCAAGTTGAGCCTGGAAGACGATCGCAAGCAGATCGAGGGTTGGCTCAAGTCGCCCCCGCCCGCCGAAGAGGTCGACCCGACCCGCGTGCCGAAGAAACACCGCCAGTTGCTTCTCGACGCCGCCAAGGCCGTGTTCAACGCGGACGGTGTCATCGACCCAAAAGAGCGCGAGAGCTTCGAGTTGCTCGAGCAGTTGTTGGTCTAGCTGCTACGAGGCGCTGTCGAGTTCGGCCAGGGCGTTCAGTACGCGGTCGTGGATGCGGCCGTTGCTCGCCACGATGCCGCGATTGTGGCTCAGGGTCGCCCCGCGCGAAAAATCCAGGGGCGCCCCGCTCAGATCGGTGACACGACCGCCACTCTCCTCGACCACCAAGGCGCCCGCGGCGTGGTCCCAAATCTTCTCAACGTAGTCACGCTGCGTTGGCCGGCGAAGATAGAGCTCTGCCCCACCGGTGCAGACCACCGCGTACTTTGCCTGACTGTCCAGGCGGACCGGTGGCGCCGCGAGTCCGAGCGCGGCACTCAGTTGAGCGGACCAGGTGTGGTCGCTGTGCGCCGACTCAACCGATTCAACGAGCCGCAACTCGGCACTGGTCTCGATGGCGCTGGTGTGGACAGCGGTGCCGACGTCATCGCTGCCATCCAGCAGTGGCAGCGCAAACGTGCCCTGCCCCGCGCACGCCACGAGCAGCAGTCCTGGAGGAGCGCCAGGGCTGACCGATAGATGCGGACATCCGAGGGCCGCAACGACGGGCCTGCCATCCTCGATCAACGCCAGCGCAATGGCGTAGTGCTCGCCTCGTAGAAACCCCTTGGTGCCGTCGACGGGGTCGATAGTCCAGAACCGTCCATCCGCCTCGCCACGACCGCGATCGATCCAGTGCAGGACATCACTCTCGGGCACGTCCTGCCCCAGGGCCTCCGCAACGCGCCGCACGACCTCGACGCGAAAAGCAGCGTTGCTCGCACCACTGAGATCGGCCGCATCTTCTTCGCCCACAACCGTGTCGTTTGGAAGCAGTGTGCCCAGCGCGCGACACACGAGCGCTTGGCTGCCGAAGTCCGCAACGGTGACCGGACTGTTGTCCTGCTTGTCCATCGACCTCAGCGATAGACCGGCCTGCACCCCGCGGGTTAGCCCGACCGCGCTCCGTACTGCCAAGATTGCCGCGGCCCGCTCTCGTTGCATGCCACAGCCTACCCGAACCTCTGCGAGCGCCAACCCCAGCCGCCACAAGCGCCCGACGGTTGCCGCCTACTGGGCAATGGTCTGGATAAACATGTCGGCCAGGGCCGTGTGCCCCACGTCGTTGGGATGGATGCAGGTGAAGTCGAACCACTCGGCGTTGCCGGGACCGCGGTAGCACGGTGCAGTGGGATCGTCGGCATTGAATCCGTGGCCGCAAAAGCCCTCGAACATGAAGATCATGTCCGTACCCGTCGTGACGGCAATGTCCATGTACTGCTCCTGGATGTACACCACGAGTTCGGCGAGTTCGGCGGGCGCGGGCACGGGTTGGTCGAACCCCGCAAGGCCCGACACATCGCACGACTCCACGTCCCCCGTGCCATCCGTAAACTCGTACACGTTGGAGAACACGACGTAGACGCCGTTGGGGAAACGCCCCGGTTCGACGAGCCAGGCCACCGCCTCGCGTTTGAGCGCGACCATCTGCTCGACTTGGTCCCACAACGCTTCACTGCTTGCGCCCGCAATCGCGGCCTTGGTCAGGTTGGCGATGTCAT
>JAESSZ010000042.1 GCA_016763875.1 Nannocystaceae bacterium | reverse complement strand
CGTAGGGATCGCTTCGCTGAACATAGGGCGCGATCACAGATCCGTACTCACTCTCGACCGAGGTCAGCGGATCGCGCCGAACCATAAAAGCCCGCACCAGATCCGGAATCACGGGCTCCTGCAACGAGAGCACGGCTTCATCGACGGCCCAAACGCTCACGTTTGCCGCCGTCGGCCCGCCTTTGTCGTCGCGGACCTTCAACTTGATCTCGATTATTTCGTTGGGGGAGGCCAGCTCGGGGGCATCAACCTCGACCCGGAGATCACGGCCGTGTTCACGCACATCGACCCGTTGCGTCGCCGTGGCGAGTCGAGCCCAGCTCGCGGCCATGTCGGGGCGTGGCAGCAACGCCTTGATCTCGATCGTGGGCACCCAACTTTGGTCCACGTCCACGGTCAGCGTGGCCGCGCCATCAGCGAGCGAAAACGGGATCAACCGCCGCACGCCCCCGGCAAGGAACGCAACGACGCCATCCCCGGTCGCATACGGCGCGGTGAGTCGGACCTCGACGACCTCGCCAGGTCTGGGGGCCGCGGGCACGACCTCGATCTCGAGACGTTCGGGGGCGGAGTACGGACGCGGCCGCGCACGTGAGCCCACCCAGAAGGAAACGCGAGCGGTAGGCCGAGGTCCTTCGCCCGTTGTTCGCCTCGCCGACACCTCGTATCGGCCCCGCCGCAGTGGAGGAAGCGCGCAAGTAGCATCCGGACCTACCAGCGTGGTCGTTGTCGTGCACCCAGCAACGGGTGTTGGTTCTTCCTTCCAGCCTCCGTCCGATCGTTTCCACTGGGTCCGCACGATCTCCACCGCGACACGGTCCGACCGACGGCTCCCGGCGTAACCGAGCGTGCGGATGGGTACCGAGACGCGGTCACCCGCGTGCAAGGGGCCCGGCGGCCGTCGGACGGCCAGATACGCCTCCGGGTGAACAATCCAGCTGGATTGCGCGCCGACCTCCATCATCGAGATGTCCCGTGCCGCAACCGAGAGGCGGCAACGGTACGCCGCCATCGCAGGAACGAAGTCGGTTGCCAACGCCAACCGTGCGCGGCCCCGTGCTGCGTCGGCCGCAGGGATCTCGACCGTCCCGTCGGGCCCCGAAACCGAATACGGAACGTCGTCAGTGTTGCTGAACTGGGCCAGCGTCCACTCGGGGTCGAGGTTGGGCGGACGGAAGTACGCGCGCCCACAGCTCAAGACCCGGCGCAGACGTTGGATGGGTACCGCGCCACCGAAAAAATACGAGGCCGCCAGACCAGCAGACACGGTGTCCCCCGCAACAACGTCGCCGCGGTCGACGCTCATCTCGACCGAGAATGTCGGCGTCTTGAAGTCCTTGACCCTGATCGAACGCTGAAACGTCTCGTCTCCGATCTTGGCGTTGACCTCGTAGTAGCCCAGTCGACCAGACGTGGGGATCGCGAGCCGGCCCCAGTACTTCCCCGATGCCTTGACCGCGACCTGCCGCCGCGACACCTCCCGGCCGTCGAGATCGGTCAGAGTGAGCTCGACCGGGGTGCCCGTGGGCAGCGGCCGGAGTCCCACATGCGCACGGTTGGTTGACACCGCGCTCCAACCCACCACGTAGACGTTGTCCCCTGGGCGATACAACGGTCGCTCCGTCGCTACCCGGCTCAACACCGTCTCTTGGTCCGCGTAGGCGTACGGACTGATGTGTTGCTGGTAGGCCGGCCGGCGCCGAGAATACAAACTCCCGATCCTCGCAGCGAAACGATCTTCGCCGTGGTGAACGAACACCAAACCGCGTTTGGGCAACGTCGAGGACTTCGGCAACTCGATGATGCCGTCGTCGCCCGAAGCTCGAAGATGTGCGAGTAGCGGCGCATTGACGGTCTTGGTCGCGCGGTAAAGATCCGCCCGAACCCCCGCGATCGGATGGTTGGTCTCCAGCGACGTGACGCGGGTCAACGACCGGGCGGGCGACAGCAGCGACATCGCCCCCAGGTCGCTCTGCTGATAGATCGCCCGCGCAACGCCCGGTGTGGGCCTTCCGGTGGCATCGGGCATCATCGCGACCGGTCGAACCTCGACCAGCACGGGACGACGCTCGTCCGCGGCGACCGCCGCCAGGTCGATCTCAACCGAGCCCCACCCTCGCTCGCCCGTGATGTCGATGTCGATCACCTCCTCGTGCAATCGTCGGGGCTTGTCGGGAATTCGCAGGTCCTTGGGCTCCCGCATGAACTGGTTCATCAACTGCTGGTCTTCCAGTACCGCGGCGCGAATACGGACGCGCTTGACCCATCGAGTCTCGAGACCGACCGTGCGTTTGCCCTTCGCCCGCAGCGTCCCGTGTGACGCGACTAGGGTGAGCATCGGCGGCGGTTCGACGAAATCGAGTACTTGGTCGATCGGCTCGACCAGGGGTTGGCCATGGACATCCACAAAACCGGGCAGGGTCCGCACCCGGTAGCGCCTGCCAACTTTGAAGTCGCCCGATATTTCGATTTCGTTGCCCTGCCGCTCCCTGTAGAGAAACCTTACCTTCAGGTGTCGCGGTTTTGGTGTCACTTCAATCCGTGACAACTGGGCTCCTCGGAGCGTCTGGTCCAGCCGTATCACCACCGGACCGGGGCCGCATCCGTCGTCGTACTCCGTCCAGCATGCAACCTCCGCGCGGAGACCAGGCTTGGTCACCAGCGTCCCGCTCACTGCACGCCCAAGGGTCAGCGTTCCCAGCGGGAGACTCTCGTCGACAATGAGCTCGATCTCGCTATTGGCGGGCCAGTGACCGCGCGGGGACACCACAAGTTCTTCGTCGACCCAGCTCATCCGGGTCTCCCGCGCTTTCAACCGACGTATGCGGACGGGCACAGTGACAGGTTCGCCCTTGCCATCGATGTCGCGAGCGACTGCGCGGACGTGCCCTTTGAGGCGCAGCGCAACGCCTTCCTCCGAGAGGAACACGCGAAAGCTGGTGTTCCAGGGCACTGCCCCTTCCTCGAAGTCAGACGTAGCGACCGTCAGCTCCGGTCGCTCGGTCTCGAAACCAAACGTAGTATCGACGTCGACCGACTCACCGATGGCCGCGACGAGACTCCCAGTCACGTGCACCGAAAACGCCGTTGACATGGGCAGCGAATCGTTAGGGTCGAAGACCGCCACGTAGGGACTCGGCCAGCTCATCACACCGTCAACCGGTGGGTCGAACTCAAACTTCGGCGCCGCAGGCCCTTCGACGACCGGCTGCATCGCGTGGGAGAACCGCACGAAAACCTGCGGGTAGACGTCCACGACCGCCGTAGGCCCAAATCCAGCAATGCCCGGAGAATCGTTTCCCTCGTCGTTGATGCTCGGTCGAGGGGGGCTGGCCCACGGCTTGAGCACCGACACGACGTCGGCTCGCGGCGCAGGCTCAGCGACCGGGCCTGGCGCGGGCCCCTCGGTGGCGACCGGTCGACAACCCACCCAAGAAAGAACACAAAGACATGGAAGGAGTAGGCCGAGTCGCATGGTGTCGCGGAGTACCGACAGCCGGAAGGTGGCGAAGTTCCCCACCCGTCGCGGGTTGGACCCAGCACCGCGTTTCATTGTCTGCTGCGCGCTTTCTTGTTGCCGACGGCCTTCTACTTGGCGGCCTTCTTCTTGGGAGGCAGCCCAGCCGTGAACTCGATCGCATGTTCGAGCCATCGGTGGGTCACCGTGCGGTTTTCCAGCGTTCCCGAGGGCAGAAGAATCATGTCCTTCATGACCGAGCGCCCCATGGGTACGAACGGCTGCCCTCCTTTCCTGGCGAGTCTCGCCCACTGATCCGGAGACAAACGCACGACAACGGTATCCGCCCACAACCCTGCGGCCAGGTGTCCGTTCACCACCGCAGCGACCCCACCAAACATCTTGCTGGACTGCGCGCGCGCGTCGTCGGGCATCGCCGCGCGAAAAAGCGGGTGGTGTGCCCTGGGGATCTTCCGCCGGGCTTTCGTGCTGCCCGCCACCGCGGCGCCCCTTGGCAGCTTGAGGCGCTCGGTCCCCCGCAGCAACTTCACCCGATACTCCGCCGACATCGCTTCCCCGCGATTGGCGAACGGGCCGTACGTGCGTACCACTTGCCATGGACGTCCGGCCCGCGTCGCCTTCGCACCACCGGGCAACGCTCCGTTGTGTTGGGCCAGGCGGCGTTCAACGTCGCAGGTCACGCCAACGTACGTCTTGCGCTCGCCGTCAGCGAGGAGAATGTAGGCCCACCATGCGGCCGCGCTGGGAAGCTCAGCCACGTCAGCTACGTCGAATACGCGGCGTCCGGGCCAACCGCAACAAGGAACTGAACAAGAAACTAGGCTGCCCGTGGACGAGACAACCCGCCGCTTCCGTCTCGCGGGTCATTTTCCTATGATCCCCCGCGACCATGGCCGCGCACGACATCACACGCCGCGGGCTCCTGTGCGGCGCCAGCGTACTGGCCACCACACTCATCAAGCCCACCACCGCCGCTGCCAGCCCTCGGTCCGTTGGCGGTCCGCGATTACTTCTACTAGGCGGCAGCCAGATGGGCGGCGCATTTGGAATCTACCTACGCAAAGCGCTAAAAAAGTCCGGCTACGTCGTCAAACGCGAGTTCAAGAGCGCGTCTGGCCTGGCACGGCCGGACTTCTTCAACTGGCCCAAGCTCACCGCAACACTGCTCGAGGAGTTTCAGCCCGACGGGGTGGCAGTCATGTTCGGAGCCAACGACGCCCAGGGCCTCCGCATGCCGCGCGGCAGCGAGAGCCGATGGATCCGCTGGCAAGAAGACGGTTGGCGGGACGAATACCGCGAGCGTGTGCGCGCGTTCGCAGATCTCGTAGCCCCGGACAACTCCCGACAGCTGTACTGGCTCGGCATGCCCGCGATGGGCGAGCGCCGCCTCGACAGTCGCGTGCAGATCATCAACGACATCTACCGCAGTGAGATCGAAACCCGCGAAAGCGGCTTCTATATCGAGACTCGCCCCATCCTCGCGGACCAAGACGGTCACT
>JAESSZ010000430.1 GCA_016763875.1 Nannocystaceae bacterium | reverse complement strand
CCGTCGTCGTCACCGTCGTCCGTGCCGTCACCCCCCCCGTCGGAGCCAGTGACGACACAACCACCGAACAAGGAACCGGCACACAACAAGGAAAACGAGTTACGAAGCAAAGACGTGGCGTAGGTCATGAATCCGAATTGTGACACATCCCGGCGTCGGTTTCGGCCCACTCGATGAGTCAAATTCCTGGGCTGTCGAACGCTGCACACATGGCTATCATTGGGCCGGTCGAATGGAACTGACGATCACAGAGGCACTCGTCGAGGGTTTTCTCCGCGAACGCCGCGAGACACTGGACCCCCAGACCCAGGCCGCCTTGCTAGCGAGCCTGCAGCACGTGCCCTGCGAACTCGCCGCGACCGACGCCACGGCGTTCGGCGGAGAGTTGGCGCGATGTTTGGACGACCGCGAGAGCAAAGAGTTGGCGCAGGCCCTCGCGGAACTCCACGTGAGCGACCTGTGGTTGGCATTCGCGGCCCGAACCGCACGAGGCACGGCAGTCACAGACTTTGAGCGTGCATGCATCGATCCGCTGGGCCCTACGATCGGACGCGTCGATTCCTCCGCCGTATTCGTGGATGAAGTGCGCCAGCGCGTACGCGCCAAGTTGCTGGTCGCCGAGCCTGGCCAAACCCCAAGACTCGAACGCTACCGAGGAAGGGGGGAACTCGCGACCTGGGTGCGGGTGGTGGCCGCCAGAGAGGCGTTGACCGTCGCTCGCAGCGAGCGCCGCCGCGGAATCGTCGACAGTGACGATCTGTTGGCGCTTGAGGCGTCAACGACGGGCCCAGAACTGGGCGCGGTCAAAGAGCAGTATCGGGCCGCATTTGGAGTTGCGTTCCGAGCCGGGATCGCGAGTCTGACTGCGGAGCAGCGCAACGTGCTGCGTTTGCATTATCTCCACGGGCTCACCGTGGATGACCTCGCCGGCTTGCTCTCTCTGCATCGTTCGAACGCCGCGCGGCGGGTTGCCAAGGCGCGGGCCGAGTTGCTGTCGGCGACTCGACTGCGCCTCCAGATCGAGTTGCGGATCGACCGGGCCGAGTTCGAGGCACTGATACAACTCATCGCCAGCCGCATCGATGTGAGCATCGAACGACATCTCGGCGACTAGGCCCTTTTTGGCGAAGCGCGGACGTAAATACGCGAGAGGACCTCACGCTGCTATGCTGGCACCGTGCCGCTGCACGCCGACGCGATCCCGCCTGCCGTGCGGGAGTGGCTTCCCGACGAGTTCTCGTTGACCGAGCCACGGCAGGGGCAGTCAGCCCAACTCACATTCGTCGACGACGCTCAATTGGTCATCAAGCGCGCCTGCGGCCCGGTATACGCCACATGGCTCGCGCAAGAACACCGCGCGCTGGTCGCTCTCGCGGATGCCGACCTCCCGATCCCGAGGGCTATTGGACTGCACACGCAACCGGGTACCGACGGGTCCGACTGCGAAGCCTGGCTGGTCATGACGCGTTTGCCTGGCACACCACTGGGTGAAGTTGTGGCGCGGGCCGAGAACACCGAAGCGAGAGCGGACTGGTACCGCCGCCTCGGAGTCATCGCCGCCCGTATTCACACGCTCAGTGTCCCGAGCGAGCTTGTCCCGGACGATCCACGCCCGTGGCTTGAGCGCGTGCTTGAGCGAGCCCGCAACGCTCCCGGTAACTGGGTTCAGAAACTCGCGGCGCGCTTTGACCGAGAACGCCAACCGGACATGCCGGACACGTTGATCCACGGCGACTTCACGATCGACAACGTGCTGGCCGATGGCGACGCTGTAACCGGCGTCGTCGACTGGGGCGGCGCGGGGCCGGGCGATCCCCGCTATGACGTCACCCTGGCGCTCAGTCGCCGAGACGAGCAGCCACTTGAACCCAAGGTGGCCGCGGCGTTCCTTGAGGGGTACAGATCACACGCCCTGTCGCGAGAGCTGCGGGCGTTTTTTGAGCACTCCTACACCGTGCCGTGAGCGACGCTGCTACTGTCGAGCCGTGTCCGCGCGACTTCAGTCGCTTACCGAACTGGCGCTCGCCCTGCAACGACGGCTGAGCCTAGATGACTTGCTGCGACTGGTCGTTGATCGCACGTCGACCTTGCTCTCGGATGCCCGCGCCAGCGTTCGACTGTTTGACCCGAGCCGCGAACGCCTGGTCGCCACCTGTCGTAGCGGTGTCCCGGACCGCGTGGAGCCCGTCGAGTTCAAACGCGGTGAGGGTTTGGTGGGACGCGTTGCCGAGCGCGGCGAGTTACTGTGGACGAACAGCCCGCAGCAACACGAGGCGTTTGTCGCCAAGCCGGGCACCCAAAGTTTCGATGCCTTCATCGGTGCACCACTGCTCGCGGGCCAAGAGTCCATGGGCGTATTGAGTGTGCTGGGGCACAACCGTCAGTTCACTCAGCAAGACGCCTCGATCGTGTCACTGGTCGCCGCGATCTGTGCGCCCTACTTCGAGATAGGACGTCTTTCGCGACTGTCGCAGATCGACCCACTCACCGGTGCCCTGAACCGCCGCGGTCTCGAGGGGAGTTTCCCCGAGCGCACGATGGAGGAATCGACCGAGCCCGTCTCTGTGATTATGGCGGATATCGATCGATTCAAGCTGATCAACGACACCTACGGGCACGCGGCTGGCGACGAAGTACTCAAGCATGTCACTCGCCTGCTGTCGGACGTCGTCAGAACCGGCGACGCAGTGGTGCGCTACGGCGGCGAGGAGTTCCTGCTCGTGCTTCCATCGGTCGGGCTCCAACGCGCGCGCCTCATCGCGGAACGCGCGCGCGCAACCGTCGCGGAGCATCCGACGCCGCATGCCGGAAGTCGGCTCGTTGCGACAATCTCGCTGGGCGTCGCCGAAAGAAAACCCGGGGAGTCGCGCGGCGCGCTACTCACCCGGGCTGATCTGGCCTTGTACGAAGCCAAGAACCAGGGCCGAAATTGCGTGGCCGAGTCCCAGTGACCCGGCCACAGGCAGCCTAGCCGCCCGTCGTGCCGGTTTCGTCTGTACCGGTGTCGTCCGGAATTGGACATGCGTCAGTAAAGACGGTGGCCTCGGCGTCGCAGCCCTCGTCGGCGTTAAACGTGCGGCAGTCCAGCGTACCGAGACACGCGTAGAACTCCTCAACGGCCGTCAAGCACTCCTTGCCGTAGTTCGCGTAGTAGTCGAGGAGGCCCTCGCAGTAGTCGTATTCTACGGTCTGGTCGACAGCGTCGTCACAACCAGCGGCGGTCTTCGCAAAGTCGAAACACGCGCCTGACCCCGTACCGGTGTCCCCACTGCCGGTGTCGGCAGCAGTGTCGCCGGCGGTGTCGGCGGCGGTGTCGGCGGCGGTGCCGTCGCTGTCGGCGCCGGTCTCCTGCACATCGTCGCCCGCAGTGGTCCCATGGTCGCCGGATGACCCGTGGCTGTCGTCGCCAGCGGTGTCGTCCGTCGCGGAGGTGCCCTGACCACTGCCGCCGTCATCGTCGTCGCTGACGTCGCAGGCGAGTGCGAGAGAGCCGGAAGCAAGCAAGAAAAGTAGGTTGTTTAGGTGCTGGTTGGTCATGGGCAGGGGTGCTTTCGCGGTGAGACCGTACCGGAGGAGACATGGAGCAGGCAACGAAGGAGACGAAACCAGGGCATCCTCGGCGTGCGATTCGCGCGAATACGGGGCCACCACAGCAATCAACTAGGGTCACTTGGCCAACCGGGCGCGGCACGTGTCCTCTTCCTCCAGCAAGCGCCGCCACAGAAACGCCAAAACGCACTCGAATTCGACCATTTCGAACGTGTCCGCGCTGTCGCGGTGAAGCCAAGAAAAACGAACCGCGCCGGACCGATACCGCTCCGGACTCGCCATCCCAACGAGCCGCGCAGATGGCGTGACCGACCCCCGGGACAAGTCGGGATCCTCGAACGCCTCGTCCGGGCTCGACCACCGTGGACCACCGCTCCCAAGTGGTAGACTGCTGTTGGGTGTGGGGATGACAGTGCAGCATATCGCGCTCGTAGCGCTCTTCGTTGGCCTGGGGATCGCATGCAACGAGGGTGGCGATGCCCGCACCTCAGCAAATGGCGCCGAGACTGACGGCGGCGAAACCGATCAGCCGGATGACGGTGCCGACGACGGTGTGGATGACACTGGCACCGGTTCAACGGACGAAGACGACGACGGCCTGGAGTTCGACCCGGCGCCAGCGGTGCTTCCGCGACTGACGACCCGTCAATATCGCAACAGCGTGGAGGCACTGCTGGGTGAGGCATTGCCGCCTCTGAACGTTGAGCCTGACACCAACCCTTATCTCTTCTACAGCATCGGTGCCACGACCACGACGCTGTCGGAGCTGGGCGTGCAGATGTACGAAGAGGCGGCCGAGACTGCCGCGACTGCCGTGTTCGACGACGCCACGCGCCGCGCCGAACTGGTGGGGTGCACCCCGGCCACCCCGGGCGACAGTTGTGTCTCGGAGTTCATCAGTTCATTCGGACGCCGAGCCTATCGACGTCCGCTGACGTCGGTCGAGTTCGAGCGCTGGACCGGCATCGCGACCGACCTCGCCGAGGGTGATCCTTGGCAGGGCCTGCGCATGGCGGTGTCCGGGATGCTGCAGTCGCCCAACTTCTTGTATCGCGTCGAGCTGGGTGAGCCGGATCCGGAGGACCCGACCATGCTGCGGTACACGGGCTACGAGATGGCGAGTCGGCTCTCGTTCCTGTTGTGGAACGTGGCGCCCGACGACGAACTTCTCGACGCAGCCCAGGCCGGAGACCTCATGACCACAGAGGGGCTCACGGCACACGTCGAGCGCATGCTCGATGGGCCCGAGGCTCGAACCGCCGTCCAGGACTTCTTCGGTCAGTATTTCGACCTCGGACGGCTCAACGGCCTGACCCGCGATCCGACAACCTATCCGCTGTTCTCTAGCTCGCTCCCCGAATCGATGCGCAACGAAATCCGGCTGCTGGTCGATGACTTCGTATTCCGCCGCGACGAGGACATTCGGAAGATCTTCTCCACACGCACGACCTTCGTCAACGACGACCTCGCCGAGCTCTACGGCGTGACCGCCCCAGGGGCGACAGCGATCTCCTTCGTCGCAGTGGAGCTTCCCGAAGACGGCCCACGCGCGGGGATGCTGACCTCGGCCGCGTTCTTGGCCATGAATGCGCACGAGACAGAGAACTCCCCCACCCTGCGCGGCAAGTACATCCGCGAGCGTGTGCTGTGCCAACCCGTGCCCCCGCCTCCCGACGACGTCGACACCACCATTCCACCCGACACGGGGGAAGGCACCACGCTGCGTGAACGACTCGAGGCGCATCGCGAAAACCCAGAGTGCGCGGCGTGCCACGCCTTCATCGACCCGCCAGGGTTCTTGTTCGAGCACTTTGATCCTATCGGTGTCTACCGCACCGAAGACAACGGCTATCCCATCGACGCTTCGGGTGAACTGGACGGCGTCGTCCTGGACGGCGCCGCAGACCTTGCGGCACTGCTGGGCGAAGACCCACGCGTCGGCCGGTGCGTGGCCATCCAACTCTTCCGACATGCCAACGGCCGCCTCGAGCAAGACGGTGAACTCACCGCGATCGCCGACATCGACGACCGCTTCAGCGCCCGCGGCTATCGTTTCCGCGAACTCTTGATCGAACTCGTGACGCACGACGCATTTCGCACGGTGGGGTTGCCACAATGACTTTCCTGATTCGTCCCAAACGGCTGAGCCGTCGCACGCTTCTGCGCGGTGCAGCGACGGGCGCGGTCGCGTCACTGGCCCTGCCTCCGCTTGAGGCGATGTTCGGACCTCGAGCGGCATCGGCCAACGTCGAGGGCCTCCCGCCTATGTTCGGGATGTTCTACTGGGCCAACGGAATGCCCTGGCACGCGGGGCACGGCACCATCCAAGCCGAAGGTGGCCACCCCGATCTATGGACCCCCGCGCAGACCGGCGCCGGCTACACGCCAAGCGAGATGCTGGCACCACTGGCGCCCTACCTGCCCTCGGTCGCCACGGGTCTCGAACCCAAAACAGACATCCCGACCACGCCGCCGGGCCAGGGCGACGGTCACATGCGCGGCTTCATGGTG
>JAESSZ010000429.1 GCA_016763875.1 Nannocystaceae bacterium | reverse complement strand
CGGTCGGCCACCGCCTGCAACGAAGTGCACTCGAACCCGTCGCGTGTGAACAGCTCGCCGGCCGCCTCGAGAATGAAACGCGTCGACCCGTCCGCCACTACTAACCCGACTACCTCGGCCAGACGCCAGAGGTCAACCTCCAGTCGGATCGCGAGCGCCTCGGATCGTTGGGCCGGCCCACGTCGTCGAGGGCCAACTGCGCGGCTCGGTGGTGACGAGGGCTTGCTCAAGCTCACGTCAATCACAGTCGGGGTCGTCTGCGTCCGACAAATTATCGCAATCGTTATCCTCCAGATCAGAGCATGATGGAGAACCGCGCGGTCCTTCTATTCTGGGGCCATCGTTGATGCAGTCAACTGCACCCACGGGCCGAATTCGATATTCTAGCGTTGCGCCCTCAAACTGTCGGAGGCTCGTGTGGCTCCCTGGCAGCAAGTCGACCAGCATGTTCGTAGACGTTTCTGCCCAGAGAACACCCGGGATCTCGCTCAAATAGGGTTGTTGATTGGCAGCGCCGCTTCCCACATATCGACGCCACGGGTCCGTAAATCCCACCCGGTGCGGTTCGCTAAGAATGATATCCACGGCTCCGCCGAAGCGATGGACTCGGACACGGACGATTTCGTCGTAGTAAGTAATACGTGTTTGCGGTGGCCCTGGGAAAGCGTCGTCGGATGTTGCGGCTGTCTCTATCAAAAATGCGTTGCCCTGCACATCGTACGCAGTAATTCGGGCCAAGGGCTCACCGTTTGTGCTCGAAGCGTTTAGGGCTTGTTGAACATGGTTCCCCCTGTAGATTGGTATGGATTCGACGACGGCCTCAAACAAGTCGTCTGGGTCGGCGGCACCGACCGAGGTTGTCACCTTAATCTCCCGGTCGTCCATGAGCAGGGCCTGGTACCAACTTATTTCTCCACGAAGAACCTTGTCATCCTTCCCGTATTGGTTCGTGATCCTCGGAATCCATCCACCAAGCTTGACGAGAACATCGTCTCTAGAAACGCCGGGGCCTACATGAGTAGTCAAAGCCCTTATTGTAGAGGACTCTGTGTGCGCGATCCCATCTGGGTGTTCTACTCCAAATCGCGTCCCGTGGTACGGCTGTTTGTAATATTCGCGATTATCGTCCGTCGAAAGCACGAAGGAAGTCGCGTTGTTGTACCCGCGGCGCATGCTATTCCACATGGTGCCCGTGTCTCTTGTGTGAAAAGACATGATGGGAGAACGAATTCCGCGACGCAAGCCGCTCCTATTTGGATTGCTGGTGTTAAAGCGCTCCCGTGTCCCGCGCCCGCCAAAATTGACACCGACTGTGTAGTATGGCGTTTGCTTGTAGAGAAACTGATTACCAAACTGCTTGGTGTACTCAATGTCCTGTTCACTCGGGTACTCAAACAACTCCGGTGCATTTATCGCAATGTCCTGCCAGTCGTCCCAACGAGTGTTGGTGCCATCCGCAATGCCTTGCGCAGAAGCATGGGGGGGACGGGGAAAACCGGTCGAGGCGGTCCGCATGTTCCAAGGACGGACTTCCGTAAACGCGTGAGCGGGATTCCTTGCCCTGCCCGCCTGCCGATTGATCGCGCCAACAGATACCTGGCCCAGCTGCGCAATCTTTGCGTCGGTGGGGTACAACAGGTTGTCGGTATTGGCCACCGCCAAGAGGAACGGCCAGGCATAGTCTGAGATCGCGGTGCCTGCCAGTTCTCTGGCGAAAGACTGCCATTCGTCGCCCTTCCCTGCGTTGTATTTCTGGCCAGTCCTGGAGCTCTCGGCGGACGTGCTGACCCGCCCACCGTCGGGCTCAACCATGACGGAGTGAGCGCGCAACTCGTAGTAGTCGGCGATCCATTCCTCGATATCATCGATAAATGGGTTCTGCGAGGGTTCGATGTTTGCCAGGTGGATCAGAAAATCTGCACATACACCCACGTAGCCGCGGTCTACGGTCAGCATGTCCAGACACATGCCCGACGGTTCTGAAAAATATGTAGGCCATACATCATTTGCAAGCGTGATATAATGATTGAGCATTCTGGCTTTGACGACCGGATCACCGATCGCCAAATACGCCTCGAAAGCGCCGTTTAGTCGCATTGAGAGGAAGTCTCCAAACTGCGCCTTGGGGGGCACAGCGGCGAAGCCGTCGCTCACATAGGCAATACCATCCTGGAAGGCCTGACTGACACTCGGCGGAAGATCGTCTCTAAACTGCCTATATGTAGCAGCCATGAACGACAGTTGTCCCAGTGCATTGCTCTTACGAAGCGTAAGCCCGTCGATGCCGTCCGCCGACGCAATCAGGTGCACAGCGGTCATCATGATGGCTCGGTTGAGAAGCGGCGTGCGCGCATTTGTATTGTAGAATACATTCCCCGGGTACGACCAGTTGATGAGGTACGCGTCGATGTTGTTTATCGGTTTGGGGATGATAAGATCGTCTGGATCACCCTCGATTTGACTGAGCGTGTAATGCTGCGCGGGAAGCGACAGTGCCCTGCCTCCGGCACTGGAGAAACTTCGCACGCCATTCAACGTCCACATGGACTGGAGAAAATCGAGGTCATCCGGGTCCGAAGGATCCATTCCCAACTCAAGCATTGGGCGCTGAATCATCAGTAGTGAGTTGTCGGGCTGACGATAGCCCGCCAGTTGCAGATCAAATGCCGCTGGGGAGGTCGACATTGTAACCAGATAGTCCCTAATAACGGTTCTCCAGGCGTCGTCGGCACGAGTTGGATCCCCCAAGGGAAGTGGCACCGCTTTGGATTCAGAAGGTGCAAGCGAAATCGTTGCAGCCACCAACATGCAGAGTGGTCGAATTTTCATCATGAGTCTCCTGGCAGTTCGCTTCGCAACGCGACCCTGACGGTACGTACGCGACGACGACTATGTGTGGGTGATCGTGCGCAGCCACCACGCTATCGGGCGAGGTCCAAACGTTGCTTTCGACCAAGGCCGAACGCCCTCCGTTGTGCACCCGCGAGGCGGTGATGAAACAAACGTAGACTGAGAAACGAGGCTCCGCTAGCGTGTTTGACCGCGTGGTCAATCGGGTTGTACGGGCCGGTCACCGTTGGGCGGCGATGACGCGGTGGACTTCGCCAGCGTCCGGATCGCTAAGAGCGATGCTGCCTAGCTCCGTCGGCTGCGAGAGACGGTACACCGCCCAACGTTGCGTACGCACCTTGGCGACGCGGTCAACGAGGTCCGCAGCAACGAGTACGCCGAGTTAGGGCGATGAGTTTGGCAACAAACTGCTCGCCAGACATCACGACCGAGCGGGCGCCGCGCGATGGTCGGGTAATTTGAGACCTCCAAGGGCCCATCGCGGCAGCCTCGCCTGGCCCGAGGAACGGGCAGCCTTGTCGCGACGT
>JAESSZ010000428.1 GCA_016763875.1 Nannocystaceae bacterium | reverse complement strand
CGTCGTCGTCGTCGTCGTCGGGCGTCTCGCTCATCGCGGTGTGCTCCTAGGCCGCGCCCTGATTGGCCGCGGATCCGTCGTCAGATCCATCGTCAGATCCACTGTCGGATTCACTGGCCGTTGCGGGGCTGTCGGAACTCGGCACGGCCACGGGCTTGGCGTTCGGCGCGGCGGCGGCAACTGGAACGGCTGCGCTGGCCACTGCTTTGGACTCGCCCGCGCTCTTGGACTCGCCCGCGCTCTTGGACTCGCCCGCGCTCTCGGTCGCAACGGCCTTGTCGCGCTCGGCCTCGCGGACGGTTTCGCGAACCTTGGTCATCTTGGTGAGTTTGCCCTGGGCCTTGCGCATCTCGGTGCGGGCTTTCATCAACTCGCGACGCGCATCGGTCTCGGCCTTGCGCAGGTGGGACTTGGTCCCTTCGTAGACCTCCTTGATCTCTTGGAGCGCCTCCTCCTGCATGATGGTGTCCTTGAACTCGTCGGCCGTGCGCTTGATCGAGCCCCAGAACTTCATCACCGAGCGAATGATCCCCGGCAACTCGCGCGGTGAGAACAGCACGAGGGCCAGAACCACGACGACGAAGATCTCGGTGGTCCCGATACCAAACGCCATTGCGACGCTGAGGCCGCTGGGCGACAAGCCGAACACGTTGACCAACGATAGCCCGTCCGTTCGGTCAGAGAAACCCGTTGCGGCCAGTCAGTTGACCGACGAAATATAGCGGCGGCCGCGCCCACCCTTTTGACCGGGGCCCGGCCCACCAGATGCGCTCATTCGCGAAGTCGGCCGATGCGCTCGCGTTGCCGACGTGCGTTCTCACCGAGGCCAGCGAGCCGCAGGGCGACGTCATCTGCCCCCACGACCTGGGCGCGGTGCGCATCGTTGAGTTGGTTGACCATCTCGCTGATCGTCTCGATAGCGCGGGTGATCTGGCGGCTACCGCGGGTCTGCTCCTGGGTGGAGCGCTCTACGTGCCGGGTGATCGCCTTCATTTTCTCAGCCGACCGCATGATCTGCTCGGCCCCACGGGCCTGCTCGGCGGTGGCGGTGGCAACCTGCTGCACGGTCGTGGCCACGACGTTGATTGCATCGGTGACCTGTTTCGAGCCCTTGGTCTGCTCAACGGTCGCACGCGCGATCTCCCGCACCATCTGAGTCGACCGACGCGCCGCGTCAGAGATCCGCTTGAGGGCGTCCTCGGCCTGGTGACTCACGCGCACCCCGTCGTCGACACTCTTGCTCGAGCGCTGGACGGCGGACACTGCGTTCTTCGACTCACGCTGGACCGCCGTAATGATCTCGGCGATCTCCTTGGTGCTGGTCGCTGAGCGCTCGGCGAGGTCCTTGATCTCGTCGGCAACGACCGCAAACCCCTTGCCGTGCTCGCCCGCCTGAGCCGCGATGATCGCCGCGTTGAGGGCGAGCAAGTTGGTTTGCTCCGACACATCGTCGATCACTTGCAGGATCTTGCCGATCTCCCCGATTCGGCCACCGAGCCGCGAGATCACGCCGACGGCATCCGCCGCGGAGTTCTTGATCGTGTTGATGACGTCGATGGTCTGGTTGATCGCGTCGACCCCGCTCTCGGCGGCCCACACGACCTCTTCCGACAGCTGCGCAGTCTCGTTGGCGTTGTTCTCGACCTGCTGAATCGAGATGTCCATCTCGTTCATCGCCGACGAGGTTTCCTCGGCCGTCGTCGACAACGCCTCAATGTTCTTCGCGACCTCTTTGACCGAGAAGGTCATCTCTTCGATCGAGGTGGCCGTCTGTTGCACAGACGCCGCGAGGTTAAACATGCTCTCCGCGACTTCGTCGTTCGCAGCCGCCATCTCGAGGATCGACGAAGAGGACTCTTCGGCATTGCTGGCCAGCAGAGCCACGCTATCGCTGATCGAGTTGAGCCCGACCTTCATGTTCGACATCGAGTTGGTGATCTCGTCGACCGCGACAAGGGCCTCGGTCACGTCTTCGTCGAGGTGAACTATCTGGCTCGATCCAATCTCGGAGAGTTCGGGTCCGCTCTGCGCGGCAGCGAGCGTCTCTTGTGCGGACGCGTCACCATCACCGTTGCCCGGCCGCAGCCCGTCCGCTTCGTCCTGCAACGCGGCGAACTTGACGAGCACGTCGTCACGCTCCGCAGTGGTAGCGGAAAGCCTTGCTTTGAGGTCTTCGAGTTCCGCTTCGGAACGAGCCAGGTCCGTACGCGCGACAGAGAGCCGTTCGCTGACCTTGTCGTGCTCCGCAGGGGACACCGCTTCCTCCGCGGCGAGTGCCTTGAGCTCTGCGTTGGCTTCCCGCAGTTGCTGCGCCATGCGTCGGCTCTCGCCAAGCGCACGCGCGGCATCGGTGCCCAGGACCCAGCCCAGGCCCCCCGCGACAAAACCAAGTCCGCCCGCGGCAAAGAGACCTGTCTGTCCCGTCAGTCCGACGGCGGCCAAGGCCCCGATTCCGAGGACGAGGGGAACGAACGGAGGGAGACGCAAACTGTCGGTGGTATCAGCCAAAGGGCGGCCTCGAAGCGAGGAGGATTCTAAGGGAGAGGCACGCGCATCTCCAGAAGCGTTCCAACCTTGGCACCGCAGGCTTGTTCAGGTGCGCATCTGGACACTGGTGAGCACGCCCTAGAGGAGGCTCAGTTGGGTCGCAGCACCCTGGACTTCGACGTGTGCGCCGAGTCCCTCCAGCCAACGGGCCCCGGTTGCGGCCCACTGTGGGTCCCCGCGGAGGAGGATCCGGGGGCGCCCGCACCCTTCCCAGAAGCGGGTGAGTCCCGCGCGGTCGATGCGGGCCGGGCACGCGGCGTCCACGAGTTCCACCGTGCTGTCCTTGCCCCCGAGGCTCGCGTGCCGTCTCGCAGCCCGCTGCCGCACCCCTTCGGAGGCGGCGACAAGGGCGACCGCGGTGATCGAGCGGCGACGAAGGCCCGCACCATCCAGCGCGTCGTGCGGCCACAACAGCACTGGTGCCTCGGGACTCGGGCCTTCGATGTACGGCGAGAACCTTGGGTGAGCTGCGACCTCGAGTTTGCCCGCGCACAGGCGGGCGACCTGCAACGCAGCGACCGCGGTCGCCACGAGCACCACAACCTCCCCGCCCAACGCGACGAGTGTCGACAGGCCGGTCGAGGACAACGGCCGCAGCGGTTTATCGAGCGCCCAACCCGGCTGGGCGCGCAGCAATAACCAGTCACAGGGTACGGCCTCGGCTTGGGGACCAAGCGCCCACGTATAGAGGCAGCGAGGGCCCCCGCGGCGATGCTGCATCTCCAGGCTCGCGCCACCCAGCGGTAACCCAGAGGGCAACGCACGCAACTTGAGGTGCCCAACGCCAAAGTCGCGGTGGTATTCGAGCAAGATCGAGTTGGCGAGTGCACGCCGCTGCGAAGGATTGAGGTTCGACAGCGCCATCGCGTACAGCAGATCGCGATGGGCGACCCACGCACACGGGGTGAGCCGCGGCTGGGCGCCGACGTGCGACAGCAGGCACGTTCTGTCCGCCGCTGGCTCGTCCAAACTCAGTCGCTCGCGGGCCAGCAGTCGCTGCACCTCCCGAAGCTCGGCACGAATCTCTGCACGACTCTCTGGCGACGAGTCCGCCGCAGCGTGACTCTCTGGCGGTTCGCCGGACACAGCCTGCTTAGTCTACCGCTGTTGGAGGCGTCGCGGACGAGCGCGAGCCGCTTTGAAGAACGCGCGCAGTAGGCTCGCGCTGCGTTCAGCTTCGAGGCCCGCGTCGACTTGTAGACGATGATTGAGACGCGGATCGGTGCAGATCTGATACAGACTGTCGACCGCCCCCCCCTTGAGGTCGCTCGCGCCGTACACCAGTCGGGCCACGCGCGCGCCGACGATCGCCCCTGCACACATCGGACACGGCTCCAGCGTGACGTACAGGGTGGCGCCGTCGACCCGCCAACGCCCCGCGGAACGACAAGCATCGCGCAACGCAACGATCTCGGCGTGACCGGTCGGGTCCGCATCGGCCTCCCTCCGGTTTTGTCCGACACCCACGACGCGGCCCTTGGCGACCACCACCGCGCCCACCGGAACCTCACCGTGACGCTTCGCGTCCTCGGCGAGTTCCAGCGCGAGCGCCATGTACCGCGCGTCCTCGGCGGTCGTACTGTCGGACATCGCGCGGAGCCTAACAGGCTGAGGTGCGACCGACCGGTCTCACCCTCAAGCCTCGGGACCAAGCCGGCGACGCATGTTTCCCAGGGCGACAACCTGCAACTGGCGGATCCTCTCGCGCGACAACGAATACTGGTCGCCGATCTCCGCCAGGGTCCGTGGCTCACCACCGTCCAGTCCGAACCGCTGGCGCAAGATGTCACGCGACATCGGGTCGAGTTGGAGAATCGCGCCACGCAAGCGGGCCGAAGCACGTTCGAGGTCGAGGTCTTCACCAGGGCCCTGCTCAGTCGGGGCCGCCAACATGTCGACGATCGGTCGCGGGTCATCGCCCGACGTAGCCGCGTCCAAAGACAACGCCGTGGTCGCCAGCGCCTCGTCGACCAACTTGAGCTTGGCCTCGCTGGTCTGCGCCGCGGCGGCGAGCTCTTCGCGCTCAGGCTCCCGTCCCAGGCGACCACGAAGCTCACGCCGGGTACGACTCACCTTGTTGGCCAAGGTGTGGAGATGTTGCGGCAAACGGATCGTGCGACTGCGATTGACTATCGCGCGCCGCATGTAGTGCCGAATCCACCAACTGGCGTAGGTCGAGAACCGGAATCCTCGAGCAGGATCGAAACGGTCAACGGCCTTGAGCAGCCCGAGGTTGCCGTCTTGAACGAGGTCTCCAACCGACAGCCCGCTACCGCGGTGCCGATGCGCCATGCGCACCACAAGCCGAAGATTCGCCCTGGCAAAACGATTGCGTTCGGCGGTGTGCGCAGCCGAGGCCGCACGAACCGCAGCCAACAACGCAGCAAACGGACGACTCGCCTCTCGGGGCGGACGCACTGCGAGCGAGAGTCCGCGCGTGTGCCCCTCGCCCAACATCTGCAACTCTGCTGCGATGCGGTCGGCCAGTAGGCATTCGCCGTCGAGGATTGCCAGTTGCCCCGCAAGTTCCGCAGTGGCGTTCTCGTACGCTTTGCGATGGGTCACAGTCCGCTGAAGTTTGAGGGCCTCGGCGGCCTTTCGCAGCGATGCGATCAGAGCCATCGGTTTCTCCGCGAACTCACCCTCGCCCTCAACGAGATCGAGCACGGACTGCACGTAAGGCATGTAGCCGAGAATGTGGCGCCAGTACGTGCCGCGCAGCGCGACGATGCACTCCGCGCGCGTCCGCTCCTCGTCCGGCGTCATCAGCGGATGACGCGCAACATCACGCATGTAGGTCGCGAGAATCGCGTCCTGGGCGAGCGGGCCCACGCCGGCCGCTGCGGATCGGGTTTTGACTTGCTGCTGCATTGGGACTCCGTTGGGCGCCCGGCGACTCCGGGCATGATTGGGCGAACGTCGAGAGGTGCGCGAACACGATCGACACCCATGGTCTAGGCACGGTCAGGTGACGCCGCACCTACCCACGTGGCGGGGTCGCCGTGCCGGGTTGGGCAAGAAACCATTCGCCGGGGACTTGGTGGCCAAGTATCCGCGCGACGATGGCTGGGTACGTCCTAGACGTCGTGACCGCAGCGCATGTTACGCACGCCAATCATCGGCCTGGCGAAACCCCTCGTCCTCTCAGCATCCCCCTCAATGGGGGAATCGCAAGTTGTTTCGGGCACATGGCCTATTACACCACGCTACGTGGTGTTTTGGGCGGCGAGCAGTGCGCGCACGTCATATTCCGCAGGATCCGCAACCGTGGCGTCGAAGCGCGTGTAGTCGATGACGCCGCGCCCCTCCTCGTTGAACGACACGACGTCCTCAAAACGCTGAGCCCACCGCACGCTCTCCGAGTAGTACATCTTGCGCGCGTAAACGGTCTCGGAGAACGTCGCGTCGATCCCCGTCATCGTCACGATAAACAGCGCGTCTTGCTCCGCGAGCAGCTCTGGTGTCATGCCGTACATCGGGCTGCTTGCGTCGATTTCATGCACGACCGCCCAGGTCATCACGAAGATGGGCGTGTGCGTTCGCATCAGATCGCAGTCGTACAGTCGCCGCATGCTGTGGCCCTCGGCCGTGACCTCAGGCTTGAGCATCGTCAGCCTCAGCGAGGCCTCGATGATCTCGTTGCCACGCACGTTGCCCAGTCGCAGCATCAGCACCGGTTTGCCATCGCGCACGGTGAGGACAATGGACTCGCTAAACCGAACCATCGCGGTCGCCCGCGAGAATTTCTGAAACATCAGCCCGGTGGCGATGGCAAACCCCAACACCCCCACCATGGCCTCGGCGGTGACCAGCGCGTGCACGTACGGGGTCTGCGGCGACATTCCGCCGTAGCCGATCGTCGAGATGGTCTGCACCGAGAACGCAAACGCCTGCGCGAACCCACCATTCTCGGCCTGGCTGATGCCGGGCATGTCAGCCATGTACAGCGAGGCGAACGCAACGTTGGCCAGCAGGTAAAACGCCACCAACGCCACAACCAAGAACCACCAGGGACCCCGCATCAGCTGGTAGTACAGGTCCGTCAGCGGATGGATCTTCAGTCCAACCCGAATGGCGTCCCGGGGGTGGAATCGTTCGCGACGCGGCTCAGCCACCAATCGCGGATGTTGCAACCTAGGGCGCGTTCCACCAAATTTCGCGCTGCGAGTGCCATCCCGGCTTGGCACTCGCAGCGCGATT
>JAESSZ010000427.1 GCA_016763875.1 Nannocystaceae bacterium | reverse complement strand
GGACGGACGAAGGAAACGCCGACAGCACGGGCGCGGCCGATCAAACCACTGACAGCACGGGAGCCGCCTCGTCGTCCGATTCCGGTTCGGGATGCGCTTGCCGTCACACGAGGGCGCCGTCGTGGCTGTGGGGCTGGCCGCTGCTGTTGTGGCGTCGCCCTAGCCGACAGTCGTGCGCTCGCGCGGCCTCTCGGACTAAAAGACGGCGCCAAGCAGCATGTAGAGCAGCACAAACGGCGCCGCGACAGTAGCGGCGAGCACGGCCCCGGCCAATCCGACCAACGCGTAGTCGGCCGCCTTCGCCTGGGGAACCAGCTCGCCTTGATGCCGCTCAAGCAGTGCGAGGTTGCGGGTGTTGGACCGCCACAACAGGTCGAATGCGTCGCCGAGCACGGGGATCAATCCGACCACCAGGTCGATCGCGAGATTGGCGACCATGCGTACGACGACGACGCGCGGCACCCCCCGTCGCACCGCAGCCGTGATCAGCGTAAGCCCGAGTGCACCGGTGATAGCGTCACCAACGCCCGGCAGCAACGCCCCTACAATCGAGTCAAGCCCGATGCCAAACTTGGTACCGGGCACGCGGACTAGGTCCTCGAGCACACGGACTAGTTTCCCGAGTCGCTCCACCTCTTCCTGCCGTGCCAGATGGATGTCGGCCATCGCCTCGGCCTCAGCAACGGAGTCACTGCGCGGTGACAACCATTCGTCTGCGGCCGTGAGCGGTTGTGCGAGCGACGACGTCATGCCCAACAGGTTGAGTCCGCTCGCGGCAAACACAACCCCTCCCCCCGCAGATCGGCCACTGCAAGCCCCCTAGCGGGGCTTGCAGTCTGGCGCGAAGCAACACGCGCTAGTCGAGTCTGTAGATCTCGCGGATCTTTTCAAGGATGTCGCGGAACGAAATCTTCAAGTCCTTGAGCCTGCCGTCCTTCAGCGAATAGACCCACCCGTGAACGATCGGGTACCCCTTCTTGCTGTACGCCTGCTGGACGAATGACGTCTTGATGATGTTGACGCACTGCTCTTGGACATTGAGTTCGACGAGCCTGCGATACCGCGCAGTCTCGTCTTTGATGGCCTCAAGTTCATCGACGTGCAGCCGGTAGACATCGCGAATCTCGCGAAGCCATCCGTTGAGCTGTCCGAGGTCGGCCGACTGCATCGCTGCCGCAACGCCACCGCAACCGTAGTGTCCACAGACGATCACGTGCTTCACGTCGAGGTGCTCGACGCCGTACTGAAGCACGGAGTGAACGTTGAGGTCCGTGTTGGGAACGAGGTTGGCAACGTTGCGGTGCACGAACACCTCCCCCGGCTCGAGACCCATGATCTCGTTGGCGGGCACGCGGCTGTCTGCGCAACCTACGAAAAGAACGGTGGGATTCTGCTCGCGAGACAGGCGCTCGAAGAACGTCGCATCCGTGCGCGTCTTTTCCTCAATCCAACGGAGATTGTTCTCAAAGATGCGATCGTAGAAGTCGTCGTCGGACGCCGCGCTTGCGGTTGCCGGCGACTTCTTCTTGGGCGCAGTCTTCTTCGGCGCTCGCTTATTGGGGGCCGGTTTTTTCGGGGCCGCGACCTTCTTTGGGGCCACCGGTTTCTTCGCAGCCGGTTTCTTCGCAGCAGGCTTGTTCACCGGTGGTTTCTTGAGCGGTGGTTTCCTGAGCGGCGGCTTTTTTGCGGCCGTCGGCTTCTTCGCCCCAGCCTTCTTGGCCGCAGCCGGTTTCTTGGCCGCAGCCGGTTTCTTCGCCGCTGTCGGTTTCTTCGCCGCTGCCGGTTTCTTCGCTGCTGTTTTCTTCGCCGCTGCCGGTTTCTTTGCCGCCGGTTTCTTCACCGCGGCCTTCTTCACCGCCGGTTTCTTCGCCGCCACCTTTTTCGCCGCTGGTTTTTTCGTTTTCGCCATCAATGCTCGCTCGCGTGGGTGGCGCGAACGATAGCAGAGCTACTTAGCCTGGCGGAATCGGATCGCAGATGCCGCCACCTTCGATCTGCGCGTTGGTCCGAAACGTGTTGAGCGACTCCCAGTTATTCGGTGCCACCTGCGGGATGGTCGAGTCCTCGCGCACGTTGGTCACGAAGTAGGCGTGCTGGTTCCAGATGCGGCGCGCCTGAATCCAGCGGTCCTCCGCGTCACCTATCGCCTGCAACGCAGGCTGCCCGCTAGAGGACACCACCAGGATCTCCGCCGATCCGTCGTTGTCGATGTCGGCGACGACCGGGTACTCGCTGATCGTGGGGCTACCCCGCTCAATGGCCAGGAGCTCCGTCCCAGTCTGCCCGTCGTAGATCCGGAAGAAGTTCTCGTCGGCGTACATCGCCTCGGCGACACCATCGCCAAGAAAGTCGAATGCGGTCCCTCCTGCGGCGCCTGAACTGTCGGACACCAGCGTCTGCCACAGGACATCGCTGGCCAATGGCCCCTCGTAGACCGCATACGCCGACTGGGACGAACTAGCCCATTCCGACAAACCGTCACCATCAAAGTCGTGGATCGTCCCTGGGCGCTGCCACACCAGATACGCCCCCGCCGCGACCCCGGTCGGGGTCACCGGCCCGTACTTGATGGCGCCCGTGTGCTCGAGCATGAAGATCCCGATCCCCGAAGTCACGAAGATCTCGGGTTCAGGATCATCGTCGAGGTTGCCGACCTGCGGGATCGACTGACCGGGGATCGTGGGAGAGTTTTCGTAGTACACGCTGCCGTCGGCGCGATAGGCGGAGTGCCCCGTGATGACCTCCATTTGGCCGTCACCATCGAGGTCCGCGGCGGTCGTCGCCTCAAGTTCCCCCGGAGCCGGATTTGGGTGCTCCCAAAGCAGGTTGCCCAGGTGGTCGTAGACCTCGTGGTTGAAGATGATCTCGACGTCCCCGTCGGCGTCCAGGTCGTGCAGCGCTATTGCTCCGGACTCCCGCTGGAACTGGGCCGCCGAACCACCATCCGTTGTATTGGCCCATTTCACGGTACCGTCGTGCTCGAACACCTTGATCCGAAACACGCCGCCGTCGTTGTACACGGTGACCAGCTCGGGCAGTCCATCGTTGTCGATGTCGCCGAACGCTGGTGTGGCCGTGCACGACACCAGCTCGCTCGGAGGAATGGAGAAGTGCGCTATGCCCGTCGCCCCGTCGATGAAGTACACGTAGCAAGCGGTGCCGTAGCCGATCGTCGTGTTCGCTACGAGGATCACGTCCGGCGTATCGCAGAGGTCGATCTCGCCGTTGCCGTCGTCGTCGGTGAAGTTGCCGACCAGCGGCGTCACCCAACTCGACTGCCCCTCTCCAAACGTCCACTGGGTTTGCGGCGTAAAGCTATCGGGCGGCGCTTGGGTCTCGCACTCGCCAACCGCGTTCATGTCGTCGAGGACTTTGCACATGTCCACGGGTGGCAAACCAGCATCGGGGCCGCCCGCGATGTCGAACTTGACCCCTGTGTCGCCGTCGGCACTACCCGCGTCATCCGTCGCTGAACCGCCGCCGGTCACCGTCGCAGAACCACTCGCAGTCTCGATGCCGCCGCCCGAGGTGACGGGTCCCACACCCGCGGTGAACCCTGAGTCGTCGTCGCGTGCTTCGCTGCATGAGACCAACGTCCCGGCCATCAAGATAAATATCGCCCTCCTATCCACTGTCTCGCCCCCAGGGTCACAGTAGCACCCCCGAGTGTGGCGCCGCGTCCGCCTCATCGCCAGCGCCCGGCGCCACGGACACCGGACACACGGTGTGATCGCAGCCATCGCGCAGCCACGGCGCCCGTGCCAGCATCGCGGCCGCCGTGAGTGACACACACGCCGACACACACGCGGAAGCAGGCACGCCGCGTCACCAGATCACCGTGCGCCCCGCCGCCGCGGACATCGACGAGCTAAACCACGTCTCCAATCTCGTCTACCTGCGGTGGGTGCTTGAGGTTGCGCGTTCGCACTCGGACTCCCGAGGCTGGGACTTCCCGGCCTACACCCAACTGGGCGCGATCTGGGTGGTGCGACGACACGAGATCGACTACGCCCACCCCGCCCAACTCGGCCAGGACATCACGGTCACCACGTGGGTCGAACAATGGAAACGCGTTTCATGCGTGCGGCGTACGACGCTGGTGCGCGCGAGCGACAACCGAGGTGTGTGTGAGGCGGCCACAACGTGGGCGTTCGTCAGCCTCACGGACGGACGCCCGACCCGGTTCCCCGACCATGTACGTGAAGCATTCACCTCGCCCGACGGAGCCACCGGAGGAGCACCGTGAAAGCCGTCGTCTGCACGAAGTACGGGCCACCGGAGGTCCTTCAGATCCAGGAGGTCCGCAAGCCCGCGCCCAAGCCCTATGACGTCTTGGTGAAGATCCACGCGACAACGGCCCATGTGGGCGACGTCAGGATTCGTGGCTTCAACGTCCCCCGATCGCAGTGGCTCCTGGCGAGGCTGTTCTTGGGCCTACGCAGGCCGAGAAATTCCATCCTGGGTATGGAGTTCGCAGGAGAAGTAGAAGCTGTCGGCGAGCAGGCGAACGGGTTTGCCCGCGGAGACCAGGTTTTTGGATTCGCGGGTTTTTCTTTTGGGGCCTATGCGGAGTACATCTGTGTCCCCGCGAATGGAGGAGGCTCAAAACACGGCTACCTGGCGCCCAAGCCCAAGGGCATGACCTTCGGGCAGGCCGCCCCCATCGCAGGTGGCGGGGTCACGGCCCTGCTGATCCTTCGAACGGCCAACATCCAAGAAGGGCAAAGCGTGCTGGTATACGGCGCTTCAGGCAGTCTCGGCACCTTCGCGGTTCAGCTCGCCAGACACTTCGGCGCGAAGGTCACGGGCGTCTGCAGCGGGACGAACCTGGCCCTGGTACGCGGTCTGGGGGCCGAACACGTCATCGACTACACGAAGGCGGACTTCGCCGAGCAGGGCCAGCGCTACGACGTCGTCTTCGATGCTGTCGACAAGCTACCGGTCTCGCACGCCAAGAAGTGCGTCAAGAAAGGCGGCGTCTATCTGAACGCGGTCCGATCGTCGAGCGGCTTGAAACCGGATGCCGAGGGCCTGATGTTCCTCAAGGGACTCGTCGAGAACGATGAACTCAGGACGGTCATCGATCGAAGCTACGCCATGGAGGAGATCGTCGAGGCGCACCGCTACGTCGAGAGAGGCCACAAGATCGGGAACGTCATCATTGACGTCGCGGGATGAGGTACGACTTAGATGAGGTACGGCCTAGTGGAATACAGTTACTGCTAGTGTTCGCGCGGTGAGCGAGCACCGCAACCACCGACTGGGCACCGTCACGCTCAACCCAAACGCGCCGATCGTTGCCGGTTCCACTGGGCAATGGATCGTGATGTACACGGTCGGCAGCTACGGGATCGACGAGGGCGGCACGATCAAGGTCGCGCGCCGCTTCGCCAGCGACTTCGATCGCCCCCAGTTCGACGATCCCCAGGGCGCCGCGTACACCACAGCAAGCACAACTGGTGACGCGAAACTTCGGCTGCACTACGACCCCAAGGGCCACGTGCGCCCGTGGATGAAGTGTCTTGTGGTGGATGTCTACGATGGGTGTTTGGCACCCGGCGACACCGTGACCATCACGTTCGGCGACCAGAGTCAGGGCTCGCCCGGGATCCGTGCCCAGTCCTTCATTGAGTCCGCGCATGAGATCCGGGTGTTGGTCGACCCTACCAACGCGTGTCTGGTACGCCGCCTGCCGTCCTCACCGATCGTACCGATCGTTGCGGGTGAGCCGGTGAGCGTGGTCGTCATCGTGCCCACAAACCTCGTCAGTGGCTCGCAACTCGAAGTGTTCGTCAAAGGTGAAGACCGCTGGGGTAACCCCACCGCCGCGCCGTCGAATGTCCGGCTGTCTTGGGTTGGCGCCCCTGGCGTGACCGTTCGAGAAACGACACTGCACGCGGAGCACGCCTCATCGGGTCGAGTCATCGCGACCTGGAGCGGCGTGGCGTATCCGAGCAACCCCATCACCGTCACCGACACGGCGCCGCACCTCGGTGCCTACTGGGCCGACCTCCACGCGCAGTCCGATGCGACGGTCGGCACCGGAACCGAATCCGAGTACTTCGCGTTCGGCCGCGACTGGGCGCAACTGGACGTCATGTGCCATCAAGGTAACGACTTTCAGGTCACCGACGAAGACTGGCAGCGACTCAACGACGTCGTCCGCGACTATCACGTCGACGGATCGTTCGTCGTTTTCCCTGGGTTTGAGTGGTCCGCCAATACCCCGGCCGGCGGCGACCGCAACGTGATGTACCTTGAGGAAGACCTCCCGATCTTTCGCTCGAGTCACTGGCAGGTCGACGAGCCGGAAACCCCCGACACACCAGCGCACCCCGCCGACGCGCTGTACGCCGCTCTGAACCGTCGCGTGGACCCGGACAAGGTGTGTGTCGCGGCCCACTGCGGTGGACGCTACGCCGACATTCGCAAGTACTTCGATGGCGAGCTCGAATCGCTGGTGGAAGTGGCCTCGTGTTGGGGGGTGTTCGAATGGTTGCTCTTCGATGCGTTCGACAAAGGCTACCGAGTGGGCATCATGTGCAACAGCGACGGGCACAAGGGTCGTCCGGGTGCAGAGGGCCCGGGCGCAGGTCAGTTTGGAATCTACGGCGGTCTCACCTGCATCCTCGCCGAGTCGCTCACGCGCAAGGACGTCTTCGCCGCGCTCAAGACTCGCTGCTGCTACGGGACCACCGGCCCACGCATCGACCTGTCGTTCACCGCGAACGGGCGCCCCATGGGCAGTGAGTTTGTTGCGGACGGTCCGGTGACCATCGAGGCAGCCGTCACCGGAACCAGTGCGATGGACTCGCTCGAGTTGTATTCGGGGCGGACGTCGTTGCTGACGCAGCGCCCGCAGGCCTTCGCTGAGTTGGCATCGTCACCACGGATTCGGTTGTGGTGGGGCGGCGCGCGGATCCGCGGCCGAGGTCGGCGCGCGACTTGGGACGGCGTCATCGCGGTCGACGGGGCGCAGATCGTCCGCGCGCAGCCGTTTGCGTTCGACTCGCCCGCTGACGGCATCGAGCACGACAGCGGCTCGCGGGTCACGGTGCGCTCACGAACGACGGGGGACATCGACGGGGTTGACCTCTGGCTGGACCAAGCCACCCGAGGCACGGTGCGGTTCGACAACGGCATCGGTTCAATCGAGGTCAACCTCTCCGAACTCGGTGCGGCGCCGGTGACCACCCAGCACGGTGGGTTGGACCTGCGCATGCAGATCCAGCGCTACCCCGACGATCCGCAACAACGCACGCTTACGTTGAGCCACCGATTGACGGCGAGTGAAGCGACGCAGGCCCCGCTTTGGGTCAAGGCGATCCAGACCGACGGCCACATGGCGTGGGCCAGCCCTATCTACCTTGGACGGCCGCGTCGATGATGTCGGCGAGTAGCTCACGACCGACGGCTCCAACTCGTGGGGCGTTTATGGCGTGAGTTCAAACTCGGCGAAGAATCGTTGGATCGGCGGAACGGGTGCGGCGGTTGGATAGACGATCATGAGCTGATAGAGCTTGGGCCACTTGAGGACGATCCGCGCGACTAGGCGCATTTCGCCGCCATCGCGGGTTGTCTTCGCCTCGAACTCTCGGGCATCAAAGCCCAGCCACTTGATCGACTTTTCCTTGAGCAAGGTACCCTGGACGTTGTTAATGGCGCCGTTACGGGCCCCGTCCAGGCCTGCTTCCATGTCGAACTCGCTCTCCTTCAGCGCGGCAGGCATCGTTGAAACGCTGACGGCCAAGAACGCGCCCCCCTCTATCTCGCACGAGAACATCTCGGTTGCGACGTCGCCTAGTGCGGTTGGCGCACTGAGTTTCTTGTGTTCCGGTGCTGCGGGGAATCGAGTCTTGAACCCCGCGGTCTCGGACGAAAACTCCATCCAATCGTCTTTGGGAACCGGGGCCGCCTCGTGGATCGGTGTTGCGGGCTGTTTGTCTGCCCCAGCCGAGTAGAGTTTCTCAACGGTGTCACATGCGGAGACAGTGAGAACAACGCTGAGCAAGAACAGGCGGGTGCGCATCAGCGCAAAACTAACACGCCGGATGTGGGAGCTCTGCGGAGGGACGCCAGTGGCGCACGACTTTGGGCGC
>JAESSZ010000426.1 GCA_016763875.1 Nannocystaceae bacterium | reverse complement strand
TTTGCTTCGCGTCCTTTCCGACGCTGCTCGCGTTCGATTCCCTTGCGCGCCACGCGAATGTAGTCGTCCGCGCGCTCTCGACTGACCGGGGCAGCGCCGCGACTCCCCTTCCCTGGCTTCTTGCCCACACCGCTACTCACCGACCCCGCGCTGCTCTGATACTTCGACAAGAACTCGATCGCCTTGTTGAGACGCTGGGCAGTGTCCAGACCGGGAAACGGATCGGCATCGAGATACAGCACGCCGAGATTGAAGTACGCCGCCCCGTAGTTCGGTTTTAGCTGGAGCGCTTTGACAAACGACTTCTCGGCGGCCTCGACCTGGCCGCTCGCTCGAAGCGCCGCGCCATTGTTGACGTGCGCCTTGGGAAAGTTCGCATCCAGCTCGAGCGCGTATGTGAAACACCCCAGAGCCGTCGCCGTATCACCAGCCGCTAGATAGCGGGTGCCGAGGTTGTTCCACGCCGCGGCGTTCTTGTCGTCGGCCTGTGCCGCTTCTTTGAACGATTCGGTGGCCAAGGAACTCTTGCCCATCTTGTCGTACGCGAACGCGCGCAAGTTGTGGATCTCTGACGTTTCGGCCGGTGTCCGAACCTTTTCATCCACCGCCAGTGCGCTGCCGGTCACCGCCAGCGTGATCTCCAGCTTCCCCTGTCGGAAGTACGCTTGGGCTATCACGAGCATGGCATCCACGTTCTGTTCGTGGATCCGCAACGCGTTGCGAGAGGCTTTGATGGCGTCGTTGAGCCGTCCCTTGGCCAGAAGCTTGCGAGCCGCAACGCCCTGCTTGCGCGACTCGGCCATCTTCTTCTTCTCTTCCTCCGGGTCGCGGTCCTGGACCGACGGCCGCAGTCGTTCAGGCTTTGGGGTGGACGCGACTTGGGGCGCAGCGGTCTCCGCCTGGTCCTCGCGCCCCTCCATCCGCGAACCGGGATCGTCGCCGTCCGCTCCGCCTGGCGTGTTGCTCCTAGGCCTGTTGCCATCACATGCGCCGAGCACGAACAGCAACGCGGCTGCTCCGGCCTGGCGGCGGTATGCACTGCGACTCATCGTCTGTCCTCCAACTGAAGTTCCAACGCGGGCGTACGCAGCAACGGGAACTCATCAGGCATGTAGATATTGAGCCGCTCACGCGCGGAGCGAGTCCACTCGTTGGCGATGTTGTACTCCCGCCCGCGCTTGACGGTCTCCTGGTACAGCACGATCGCCCGCGTCTCGGCTTGGTTTGCGAACTTGTCGATATCGTCCTTGTACGCGAACCAAGGCTCGGATAGCTCGCGGAGGATCTTGGGCACGGGAGCCTCGCGGACACGCAGCGCAGTCGCTTCGAACGCAAAACCACGCCGGTACATCGCCGCAAGCGCCCAGTCGATACGCAGGTACGGCAGCACCTTGTTGTAGGCCTCGGCGGTCGCCACCAGCGCATCGAACAGCACCCGGGTCTGTGCGGGCAGTCGCTTGCCGGTCGCCGTCAGCTTCATCTTCTCCACCGCCCTCAGCTCAAACTCCGCGAGAAGGAACTGAGCCTCTGCGGGGTAGTCGGCCGCTTCGCTGGCAGGCTTGAGGGAATGCGCCTCAAACAGGCGCACCGTCTCAAGGTATTGCGCCTTGGCTTCCTTGTCTTTGCCCATCGCGGCGTACGCTTGCCCGATGCGCAACGTCGCCCCGACGGCCTTGTCGGCGTTTTCGGTCTTCTCCCCGTACTTGACCAGGAAGTTCTTGTAGGCCGCGATCGTCGCGCGATGATCATCGGTCTTTTGCAGCGTCTCCGCCGCCCGGAACGACGCGGTCGCCGCTGCGGCTTGATCCTCCGTCACGCTCGCGAAGCGATTGAAGAACTCCGCGGACCTCTTGTAGTCCTGCAAGTTGTCCAACAGGTCCGCCACGCTCCGTAGCGACGTTTCTCGATACTCGCTGTCTTTGTAGCGCTCGTCCTCCGCCAGCACGAGGTACGACTTGACCGCCTCGTCGAACGAGAAGAACTTTGAGTGGTTGTAGCCCTCGCGCAGCAACGCGTCGTCAGCGAACTCGCTATCGGGGTAGTCCGTGTAGATGCGGGTGTACGTCTTACTCGCGGACTGGAACCGGCCGATTTTCTCGTAGGCAACGGCAGCGTTGTTCAGTGCGGAGTCAGCGTTTTTGTCGCCCGGGGCCTGGTCAACCAGTGCCACGTAGCGATCGGCGGCAGCCTCGAACTCGCCGGCCTCATACAGCAGTGTCGCCTCCTGGAAGATGACTGCGTTGCCGATGGCCTTGAGCTCGCCCGCAAACTGCGTGGCCTCATCACCCTCGCCGCAGCCGCTCTCCAGCAGCGTCTTGGTCCACTCACCTGCGCCAGCTAGATCCTCACGCACGATGTGCGCATCGATGATCGCTGTCCCCGCGCGGATCGCCACGTTCTCGCCACAGTGGTCGTCCAGCACGAGTTCGAAGCGACGCTGGGCCTCGTCGAAGTGGTAGTACTTCTGAGCGAGTTCGCCGCTCAGGTACATCATCGTCGGGACCTGTTCGCTGTCGGGAACCGACGTCACGAAGCGGTCGTAAGCCCGCTGGAGCTCGACCACCAGGTCGGGCATGGGCTTGGCCTCGAACGGACCCTCCGCGCCCTGTTTGGGCATCGCCGGAAGCACGATGGTCCCCATTTTCCCGTGCTCTTCGAGCAGGCGTTCGTACGCCAACACCGCGCCTTCGGCGGAATCCTCCTGGAGCTTGTTGTCCAGGTTGCTGTCGCGGACCATCGAATAGTGGACGGCGGCCTTGGCCCATTGGTCGGAGAAGAACAGCGACTCGGCGAAGTTGTAGCGGTACTCGTACGAGCTGAGCGTGTCGGGAAACCGCTCCAGATACGCCTCGTACGCCTTGGCCGCGATCGCGTACTCGGCCGC
Organism: Nannocystaceae bacterium; assembly: GCA_016763875.1. Lineage (GTDB taxonomy): Bacteria > Myxococcota_A > Polyangia > Nannocystales > Nannocystaceae > JAESSZ01. Next base: position 1,069 of record JAESSZ010000426.1, on the reverse strand, counting down.
GGCCGCCGTGGCTTGGCCGTCGGCGCGTAGTTCCTGGGCGCGCGCGTGGTGGTCGACCGCGGTCCCGACGAGTGCGTCTTCGGCCAGAGCCAGGGCGGCCTCGATCACATCAGGGTCGTCTTCGTTCGCGAGGAACCACTTCGTATTGCGCAGGTAGTTCGTCGCCAGCAGATCTCGCGCCGCGGTCGCGCCATCTTTGTCCTGCAGCATCGCGTACGCCTCCATGACGCGCAGCTGAATGCTGGGTGCCGCGGGGGTCAGCGGCCAGCGACCAAGGATCGTGTTCCAGATCTGGATCGCTGCGGGGTAGTCGGTATCCAACGCGTACAGATCGCCCAGGTTCGCGTAGATCTCAGGGACATGACGCTCCTTGCCGCGAGTGCTGTAGTCGCGGTCCAGGCGAGCGAATGGGGTCACCCGGTCATCGCGACCATCGCCATCCCAGTCCGGCTCAATGTACGTCTTGGCGAGATAGCGCACCGCATCGTCACGCAACCCCACCGCCCCCGCCGCCTTGGCTTCCCCCTTGTGGCTGTCGGCGTAGCGCACGAAGTCATCGAACTTCAGTGCCGCTTCGGCAAAGTCGCGCTTGAGATACAGCGTCCACGCCATTCGGATGAGCGCCTCGTCGTAGAGCTCACCTTCGGGGTCGGCCGCTGCCTGGGCGTAGGCCTCCAGCGCGGGCTTGAACTCGTCCAGGTCGTAGTGGATCTCGCCAATACGCAGCCACGCCTCGGCCGTGTAGCGACTGTCTTCTTTCCACGGGACACATTCCGAGTACGAGCCCTTGGAAAAATCCTTTTCACTGACAAGGTTTCCTCCACCCTCGACCGGGGGTGAAAAACGATTGCTGCACGCCAGCGCGAGGTAGGACTGACGGCTCTCATCGAAGCTCTCCATGTCCTGAAGCAGCGTGCCCATCATGTACAGCGCGGCGTCACCGAGGCGGTACTTCGGAAACGAAACCGCCACCCCGCGAAACATCGCGATAGAGTCGACATAGTCCGCCTTGGGCCCAATTGGCGCGACTGCGTCTGGGTTCTCCGCCTGCTTGGCTAGTGCGGCTTCC
>JAESSZ010000425.1 GCA_016763875.1 Nannocystaceae bacterium | reverse complement strand
TCGATCAGGCTTTCCACGCCGCCGAGGCTCTCGGCCAACGTGAAGATGCTGAGGCTGGTCAGCATACGGCGCGCAGCCTCGAGGTCACCGTCGATGTAGGCGGAGATCATGCCGCCGAATCCCCGCGTCTGGCGCTTGGCCAGCGCGTGTTGCGGGTGGCTCGCAAGGCCCGGGTAGATGACCTTCGAGATCTTGGGATGCTCTGAGAGCCAGGTGGCTATCTTGCCCGCGCTGTCGCAGTGCCGGCCCATGCGTAGCGCGAGCGTCTTGATCCCGCGCAGTGTCAGGTAGCAGTCGTTGGGTCCGGGCACTGCGCCCGCGGAGTTCTGGATGAACCACAGGCGCTGCGCCAAGGCGTCATCCGACACGACCAGCGCGCCGCCGATGACGTCGGAGTGTCCGCCCACGTACTTGGTCGTGCTGTGCATCACCAGGTCCGCGCCCAGTGCCAACGGTTGCTGCAGCACCGGTGACATGAACGTATTGTCCACGCACAGGAGGATCCCGCGCGCCTTGCAGATCTTAGCCACCGCTTCGATGTCGGTGAGCTTGAGCATTGGGTTGGTGGGCGTCTCCACCCACACAATCTTGGTGCGCTCGGTGATCGCGGCCTCGAACGCCGCCGGATCGGTCGGGTCGACGTAAGAGAACGACAAGCCCTGCCGCGACAGAACCTTCTCGAACAGGCGAAACGTGCCGCCGTACAGATCGTCGGTGGCGACCACGTGATCGCCAGCGTCTAGCAACTGCATCACGACGGTTGTCGCGGCGCAGCCGGAAGCGAATGCCAACCCGTGGCGTCCGCCCTCCAGCGCCGCCAACGAACGCTCAAGGGCAAACCGGGTCGGGTTTTGGCTACGGCTGTACTCGAACCCCGTGTGCTCGCCGGGTGCCTTTTGGGCGTAGGTCGATGCATTGACCACAGGGGGCATGACGGCGCCGGTCACCGGCTCGGGAAGTTGCCCTCCGTGCACGGCGAGAGTGTCGATGTGGACCTCGCTGGGGAGGTGGTCGTCTTCGCTGCGGGTGTACTTGGCCACTGAAACCTCAGGTCTTGGAACGCGCCAGATAGTCGATGAGATCGATTTTTGTGAGGATGCCGATCGCGCGGTCGTCCTCGACCACCAACACGACCTTGGCGTCGTTGAAGATGTTGCGCAGCAGGGCGATACGCGTATGGGGCGTCACCGTCGCGTAGTCCGAGGATGCAAGTTCTGACAGCGGCAGGTCCAGCGCGCCATCGGACTCGACCAGTACGTTGAGCAGGTCCAACTCGGACACGACTCCGATATGCCGACCATGCTCATCGAGGATCGGCAGTTGGCTGATGCCCTTGTCCTTGAGCAGCGTAACGGCATCGCGCACCGTCGCGTCGCTCTTGGCGGTGTACAGCGAGCCGCGCTTGATCTTGAGAATGTGGGCGACCGTGCCCTCGGTGTCGTCCTCTTCGAGGAAACCGTTGCTTCGCATCCAGTCGTCGTTGAAGATCTTCGACAAGTACTTCTGCGCGGAGTCGGGCATCAGCACGAGGATCTTCTTCGGCACCTTGAGGGTCTTGGCGTACTTGATAGCGCCAACCACGGCCGCACCGCATGACCCACCGCAAAAGAGGCCTTCGCGGCGCACCAACTCGCGAGTCATCAGGAAACACTCGCGGTCGTCGACCTGGAAAATGTCGTCCAGCATGTCGAGGTTCATGGTCGAGGGCAGAAAGTCCTCTCCGATGCCCTCCACGTAGTACGAGAATGCCTTGGTGAGTCGGCCAGTCTTGACGTACTCGTAGTAGAGCGAGCCCACCGGATCGACGCCGATGATCTTGATGTCGGGGTTACGCTCCTTGAAGTAGCGCCCGCAGCCCGACAGTGTGCCGCCCGTGCCCATGCCGGACACAAATGCGTCAAACTCACCGCCGGTCTGTTCCCAGATCTCAGGCGCGGTGGAGTTGAAGTGCGCCTCGGGGTTGGCCGGGTTGTGGTACTGGTTGGAGTAGAACGCGCCCGGGGTTTCTTCGACGACGCGGCGGGCGACGGAGTAGTACGAACGTGGGTCCGAAGGCTCGACTGCGGTCGGGCAGATGATGACTTTGGCGCCGTAGGCACGCAGCCCGTCGATCTTCTCGTGCGACATCTTGTCGGGCATCACGAAGACGCACTTGTAGCCGCGGATCGCAGCCACCATGGCCAGCCCCGCGCCCGTATTGCCCGACGTTGCCTCGACGATCGTGCCGCCAGGTCCCAGCATCCCGCGCTTCTCAGCGTCCTCGATGATGTTCAAACCGACGCGGTCTTTCATGGACCCCGCGGGGTTCATGTACTCGACCTTCACGTAGATGTCGGACTCGACGTCTTCGGCAACGCGGTTGAGTCGTACGATCGGCGTTTGGCCGATCGTTTGGGTGAGATCAGAAACAGCGCCCTTCAGCATCGATAGACTCATACGCTCAGCTCCTCCAGGAGGACTGGCGTGTATCATGAGCAACGCAACGCCGCTTCGGCGGACGTCGGCGGACCTGCCTAGCAGCGACCGGCAGTTGCGCGCCAGCTCACGTCAGCGGCGACGCCGTCGACGATCGAGTTTCCGTGAGGCCGCGCGCTTGCGCTGTTTATCGCCGTTGCCGAAATACCAGCCCAGGTTCACCATAATCATTGGCCGCCAGCGCTTGTTATCGAGCTCGAAATGCTGGGTTCGCGACTTGACCCCGTGCACCCGGAACTGGAACGAGAGCGCGCCGCGGTCGACCCGGGTCGTGACCGAGACCTCGCCGCCGAGGTGGTGGTTGTTGGTGATGACCGGCTGCCCCAGACCATCGCGGACGTCACTGATGGCGTCCTTGTTTTGGATCGGCGGCGAGAACCAGCCGTATCCGAACGCCACCCCCATGACCGACCCCTGGTAGCCCAGGTGAAGCTGTGGATGGATCAGCAGCGGCATCGCCTCCATGGTGTTGGCCACGTTGGCGCCCAGCACCAGTTCGGGGCGGACCATCATCCAGCGCGCGAACTGGGCCTGATACGCCGCGGACAACCCGAGCGGCGCGTAGTGGAAGCGTTGGCTCTCGCCCGTCGCAGGGTCGACCGCGGCCGAAAGCCGGACGTAGTACACCGACAGGCCGAGCCTGAATCGGTGTGTCGCGGGCGGCTGCCGCTTGCGAGGGTCGAAGAAACCAGCCTCTTCCAGACTTTCTTCGCCCTTGCCCTTGGCCGCAGCCACGTTGGGCACCAGGGCCATCGTGGCCAGGCACACACCACCGATGAGCGCGGCTTTTGCCGCGGATACGACGCTACGATCGACCACCAGATCCAAGACGCAAAGCGTAGCAGGAAAGTCGTGCGCCGACTGGGACGTGGGCCGGGACCGCCTGGCTTTGCTCCTGCTCCCGGTCCCTGGCAAAGACATTGTTCGTGAACGCAGCGCCGGAGTTCGCGCGGTCAGGGTCCACCAGGGGCGGTTCACAGAGAAGTCGTTGCCGGGATGCGACTTGATGCCCGTTGCTTCGTTGAACCAGGCGAAGCACGGGGCGTCCCATCGCGGGGGCGCCGCTGTCTCGTGAAGGCCACAGATGCTCAAGACAAACCCGGACATAGTGCTCTCAGGTCGTCAACGAGGTCGACGTCCCGTTCCAGGATCCGGGACTGCGCGGCTGCTATCGTGGCGGCCATGGACCCCGTGGCTGCGTCCCTTGTCGCCGAGCTTCGAGACGCAGTCGGTGGGTCACAGGACGAATGGGGAGACATCGTCTTGGCCTTCCTCTGCCAGGCCCAAGAGGCTTGGCCAACCATCCCAAGCCCATCTACGAAGGTCATGGTGACCGCTCTGAAGGCGGCGGGCGTGGAGTCTCCGGGGAACCTGGCTGCTTTGGATGCCGCTGAGTTATGGATCGTCGCGGCCTGCGCCGAAGGCGAGCCCGTCGCACTCGCGCGGTTCGAGCAGAAATATGTCGCGCCGCTCGCTCCTGCGCTACGGGCGATGAACCTGGACGAGGCGGAGGCTGACGACATCAAGCAACGTGTGCGGGTGCGGCTTATGACCGCCGAGCAAGGCGAGCCCATTCGCCTGCTTCAGTACGCCGGGCGAGGGGGGTTGTTCGGTCTGGTCAAGGTCGTTGCGATTCGACTCGCGCTGGATGACAAGCGTCGGCACGCGCGCGCGCCCGACCGAGGCACCGCGGACGCCCGTACCGTGGAACGGATGCTGGACGGAGATCTTGGGCCCGAGCTCGCGGTGATCGAGGGGGAGCATCGTAGCGTGGTCAAAGAGGCGTTCGAAGGTGCGGTGCAATCGCTCGGCGCCAAAGAGCGGGCCCTGCTGCGTCTGCATCTCCTCGAGGGGTCGAGCATCGACGATATTGCGGCACTCCACGCCGTCCACCGCTCGACCGCCGCCCGGTGGATTACCACCATCCGGCAGTCGCTCGCGGACCACACGCATGCCCAGCTTCGCTCGAAGCTGAAGCTCGACGACGACCGTCTCGAGAGCATGCTGCGGGCGGCAGAGTCACGCATCGACCTCAGCTTCTCGAGACTTCTTCGCCCCTCTCAATCAGAAAAAGGCCGGAACGGTTAGGTGGACGATGGCTGGTGGGCGCGCGCGGTGTATCACCGACACGGAAGCGGCGTTGATCGTCGAAGGCGTCGCGCCGCCTCCGCTCATTGAATCCTCGGAGATCCACGCGGGGTCCTGTGACGCATGTCGAGCGCTGCTGGCTTCGATCGCCCGGATACGCGCAGCGGCGACCGCGAACGGCCCGACGATGCAGTCCGGCGTCCTCGCGGCCACCGAGAATCGAACCGGCGCCCGTCCTGAGCTTGCGCAGACAATCGGCCGCTACCGAGTGATCGAGGAAGTTGGGCGCGGCGGCATGGGGGTCGTGTTCTCGGCGGAGGATGAACTGCTGTGCCGCACCGTAGCCATCAAGGTCCTGCGTCCGACACTCGGTGTGGACCGAGATGGTGGCCGCCTCCTGCGAGAGGCGCGCGCGATGGCTACTGTTCAACACCCCAATGTGGTCGCAGTCCACGACATGGGCGTCCATGACGGACGGGTGTTTGTCGTCATGGACCTCTTGCCAGACGGGGATCTGCGGGGGTGGATTTCCGAGAAACCACGGGCGTGGCGCGAGATCGTTGGGATGTGGATTGCTGCGGGGCGAGGCCTCCAGGCGATTCACGACGCCAAGTTGGTGCACCGCGACTTCAAGCCCGCAAACGTTCTGTTTCGGGCGGATGGTCGTGTCCAAGTCTCGGACTTCGGGCTCGTCTCAGTCCCCGACAGCGAACGCGCGCTCATGTCCCAGGTCTTGGGAGACAGCGAGACGACGGAGACTGGCGCCGTGCTGGGCACCCTCCGATACATGGCACCGGAACAGCTCGAGGGCGGGACAGTCGGGCCCGCGGCCGACCAGTTTGCGTACTGCGTCTCGCTTTGGGAGGCTCTGACGCAGATCCACCCGTTTCGCGGGGCTCGGCGCGTCCCCAAGTCTTCCGACGCGTATTCGATCGGGGCGCCGCCTTCGGGTCTGGGCGTCCCCAGTGCGGTGTTCGCTGCGTTACGCAAGGGGCTTGACCGAGATCCCCAACGACGCTTCTCGAACGTAGGGCAACTGGCGGCTGCACTGGAGGCGGCGCGTGGGGCCAAGCGCCGCGGGCGTGGCGTGGCTGTGGCGATTTTGGGGGCGGTGGTCGCGGCCGGGATCTGGATCTCGAGCGGCGTTGCACAGGAGCGCCCCTGCGTGTGGGAGGACGAGTTCGATGGCGTGTGGGACCCCCCGCGGCGCGAGGCCGTCCGCGTCGGAATGCGCCGACACGGGGAGCCGGGGGCGCAGTGGCTTCGCGTTGAGGACCGCGTCGAGACGTACACCAAGGACTGGAGCGCGGCGCGGCAGGAAGCCTGTCGGGCGACGCGCGTTCGGCAAACGGTGCCCGAGGCGATGCTCGATCGTCGGACGGTTTGCCTGGAGTTGCGCTACTCGGCCCTGGATGCGGTCCTGCGTGTGGTGGAGGCGGGTCGCTACGCAGCCGAAGTCGGCGCTTTTGAACTCATCGAGGGGCTACCTCGATTGGCACGCTGTGAGGACCTCCTCGCTCTGGCCACGATCACGCCACGCCCTAGGGACCCGGTTGTGCGTCAAACGATCGGAAAGCTAGAGCGGGACATGGAAACGGCCAATGTGCTGTTTGCCGCGGGGTCCATTGCCGAGGCGTCCACGGTCGCAGACGAAACATGGGCGGTCGCGGAGCCGCTCGACTGGCCGCCTTTGACGGCCTCGATCCTTGGACTGCAGGCTTCGATTCTGAACGTCACCGACCGCGGTGCGGCAGTCGCCCGTTGGGAGCAGGCCTACGTTGCCGCGCTTGGTGCAGGAGAGAGCGTCGCGTACGACACGGGGGTCGGTGGATTTTCGATCCTCGTCGAATCTGGGAAGCTGGAACGTGCCAGCTTTTTGCTCGACCAACTCGAAGCGTACGCAGAAAAACTGCAAACGCCGTGGCGGTCCGAGGAACTCCCCACGTTCGGAGCGTATCTGGCGATTGCGTCTGGCGACCTCGAGAAGGCCGAGGCGTTCGCGCGGAAGGCCGTGGTCGCCTCAGAGCAAAGCGAGGACAAGCACCTGCTTCCTCAAAGCCTCGGGAATCTGGGCGGACTCCTCTCCTCGACGGGGAAAATCGAGGAGTCGATTCCGTTCACCGAGCGCGCGATCTCGATTCTCGTCGAGCGATTCGGCCCGGAGCATCCCAGCGTGATCGGACTTCGGCACAACCGGGCGAGGAGTCTGTTTTTCTTGGGGCGGTACGCCGAGGCTCGCGCTGAGGTGAACATTAACCTGGGGTTTCTCGAGGGCGTGGCGCTTCCTCTCGAACGCGCCAAAAGTCTCCACCTTCTCGCTGGCATCGAACTCCTCGAAGACAACGCCGAGATCGCACTTTCGTTGATGAACGAGGTCCTCCAGCTGCGAGAACCGATCCTGCCGCCGGATCATCCCGATCTCGCGCT
>JAESSZ010000424.1 GCA_016763875.1 Nannocystaceae bacterium | reverse complement strand
GAGGACCCCGCGCCTGTGGTCACTACGCGTGATCTGCGGGCGGTGGTCAGCGCCTATCCAGGCACGTTTGCTGCACGGATGGCCGGGGCGGGCTTGGTGACGGAAGCCCACGTGGTGGAGTCGACCGCGCTGCGCCAGTTGGCGCGACCGGTCATCAATGACCGAGTCGTCGCGTTTCTCAGCGGGAAGGACTCGTGGGTCGCCGAGCTCCCGGGTGGTGACGAGGACGGGGTTCAGATCGACTTGCGGAGTTTTCGTCGCCGTAACGCGGCCACCTTGCTGCGCTCGCTTGCCGCCGCACTGCAAACCGATGGCTGTACCTCGGCGATGGGCTACTGCCAGTGGTTTATCGCTCAGTTCCCGGCCGATCCCGCCACCGTGGCGATCGGTAAGGCGATGAAGCGCCAGTGGTATGAGCGCGCGCACCCCCCGTGGAAGAGCAAGGCGCATTTGCAATGCGCCTACGATTGCTCGCATCGTTGCCGAAGTCAGCCCACGCTTGACGACGCGTGTTACGAGGGCTGCTTCGCCAAGTGCTGACTGAGTCGGGCCGATAACCCGAACCTAGAACCGCGCGCGCGAGCGCAGCGCCGTGGGGGGGGGAGGGTTGTTGTCCTTTTTCCGCCGGTCGCCCAGCAGTTCGCGGAAGCGAAAGTCGAGTCCCAGCGATAGGAGGTCGAACCGCGAGGTGAACGTCCCGGCATTGGCGGGAACCCCGCTGAGACCATTGCATCGGTCGGGGCACGGCCGAATCGGTCGTTGCTGAAACTGCTTCGCGAACGCCTCGGTGACCTCGCGTTTCTCCTGGAAGATGTGCATGTAACCCACGGTCAGGTACACGCCGCGCCAACCCACGGACATGCCACCACCGACGCCAGCACGGTCGTAGGACGGGAAATCGAGGTTGGAGTAGTTGTCGTTGGCTGCGCCCGACTCGTAGAAACCACCGGTACGCACGGTCAACGACACTGGATGGGCGGCCGTGCTTTCCGCGAGGGCGGGCAGGACGTTGAAGTCGCCACCGAGTCGAATCGACAGCGTGTCCTTCCATTCCTTGCGGAGTTCGAGCGTGCCCAGGTCCTGGGCCGAGATCTGGCCGTTGAGGCGCGGGCTCAGCGACTCCAACACCGACCAGTTCTCCCAGTAGGCGCCTAGTTCGATGTCGAACAGGTCGTTGTCGGGCGACTTTGGATCGGGGTGGATGTAGCGGATCCCACCGCGAACTTTCGCAGGGAGGGTCAGCGGCAGATCCACCGTCACCTCGTCCGTCACCAGCGTCTCTTTGTCGACCTCGACCGTGCCCTTGGGGTTGAGAAAGATCGGGACGACGCGTGCGGCAAGGGCCAACTCGACTCTCCGGTGAGGGCGCCCCCACAGCCCGATGACCGCGGTGCCGCTGGTACGATCTTTCAGGTTGAGTGTCGCGGTCAGCTGCTCACTGGCCATGTCCGGCACGGGCGACAGGTCTTGACCGAGGGTACCGTCGGTGACCAGGCCGTACTTCATCGAGATCATGTCGACGTAACTGCCCGTCACGCCGATTCCGAAGTAGTCCTTGTATTTCCAGGAGATCGAAGCCGAGTAGAACGCCAACAGGATCTCCATCTCCGTCAACATGAACGACTGGGGTCCGTACGACGGGTAGGTGTGCTTGCCGATCGCGGGCGGACCGTAGATGCCGAGCCCGAACTGCCAGTTTTCCAACCCAAAATCGCTGGTCGCCGCGAGAAACACACCGAGTGGAAACAGCGTCTCCGCGTTCTTGGCTTCGGGGAACTCGGTGCCTGCATCGTCGCCCCACACGTCCGACAGCGGCGCGCGCTGGAAGCGAGTGTCGTGGAAGAACAGGTTGTGATTGTACAGAAACTGCGTGCCGCGCTGCTTGGAGAGCGCGGCAGGGTTGTAGTACATCGCCGTCGGATCGGAGACACCCACGACGTACGAGCCGCCACGTCCAACCGCGCGGGCGCCGTTGTCGGGGATGTCAAACCCGCCAGCGTGCGCGGCGGAAGGCAACCCAAGCGTCAAAAGGCCTCCCGCGAGTGCAATGGCACCGCAACAGGTCGAGAGACGTGGGTACGAGGTGCTCTTGGACGGGGCAACGCGCACGATGGGCTGGACGCTAACATGGAAGCCGCAGCCACTCCCTACCGCGCCGAGTCGCCGCCATTGGCGTGATACCCTCGCCCGATGACGTCCGCGGGACTGCCCCTCGCTCCCCATCGGGTTCGGCTTTCAACTCGTTTGTTTCTCGCGGTGGCGACGCTCGTTGTAGCCAGCTGCGGCGGCAAGGAAGGAGACATGCCCAACCTCCTGCCGACACCGACACCGGTCGGGACCAGCACCGGTACCGCCGATGATGACGGTGTCGAGCCCCTCACGGGCGGGACGGCGACGGAGACCGGGGGCGGCGGCAGCATGTTCCCCGCCGGGTATCGGTTCGATTGCATCGATATCCAGATCATCGGTGATGGCGACGGCGATGCGTTCCAGGCGATCGTGTTGGAGAATGCGTGGACCGGCGACATCAAGGCCAGCAAACTCAACATCTTGCTCACGGTCTTGGAACGCGATGACGAGGCGGGCACGGCTCTGCTGCAGTTCGGCTCGGGGGTTGGGCCAACCGCCTCTGAGCTGTGCAGCCAAGTCAGCACCCAGACGCCAGCGCACACCGCGACCTACGTCCCTGGTGCGGTCGATTGGCAAGATGCGCGTAGCGAGCAGATGTGCAGCAAGGACGGTGCTGGTGCCGAGGGCGTCGGCACGTACACCTTCGAGTTGGGACCCGAGGACGTCGTGTACGTCTACGCCGAGGACGACGACGGTACGAGCTTCAACTGTGTGCCGGGTGGCGCTGCCCCAAACGCGGTGCCGATTCGCGCCGTACAGGCCACGGTGACCATGGCCCCAGGCGAACAGGTTGGGTTTGGCCTGCTGCTCGGCTGCCTCAACGTTGCCGAGGCCACGACGTTGTGTTCGTGCATCGGTACCTGTTTCGGCGATGCTGACCCTGTCTGTGGCGATTGCCCGGCGGGGTCTCGGCCGCTGGCTGGGCTGCTGCAGGGGATCAATCCCTCGCCGCGATGCACGGAGATCATGGGCGAAGACTCGTTTGACCTCCGGCTCGGTTTTGTGACCGAGGCGCTGGGCTATGTCCCCGAGATGTGCGGTTGAGCCGCGCGCAAACGAATCGAGAACGACAATGAAACGACGCGCTTTTGCCTTCGGTCGGTTGGTTCCGCTTTCCTGTGCGCTGCTCTTGGCGCCAACTGCCTGCGACAAACTTATCGGCGGAGGCGAGGACGGCAAGGCTGAGTCCAAGGAGGCTGAGTCCAAGGATGACGTAGCGGGCGACAGCGGTAAGGCCGACGACGGCAAGAAGGCCGATGGCGGCAAGGGCGAAGACGGCAAGACTGACGGTGGCAAAGCCGAGAGCGGCACAGGCGATGGCGGCACGGGCGACGGCGGTACAGGCGATGGGGGCACGGGCGAGAGCGGTTCAGGCGACAGCGGTGCTCTGCCCCCGCCTGACATCTCGTGCCCCGACGGTGCGGTAGGCAAGGGGGGCAAGCCTCCTGCAGCCTACGAGTTGTGGTGCGAGCGTGAGGTCGATGGCAAGCCCGTTCGGCACGGCGCCTGGACTCGCTGGCACCACGGCACCGAGCAAAAATGGCACGAAAGTGCCTACAAGGGCGGCAAGAAGGACGGCAAGACGGTCTCGTGGCACGAAAACGGCAACAAAGCCGAGCAGGGGCAATGGGCGCTCGACGAGAAAACCGGCAAGTGGACCACGTGGAACGAAGCCGGCGACAAGAAAATCGAAGGCGAGTACAGGCAGTCCAAGCGTGACGGCGTGTGGACGCACTACTTCGATGGCGGTCAGAAGCGCGACGAGATCGAGTACCGGGACGGTATCGAGAACGGCACGGCCCGCACCTGGCACGACAACGGTCAGCGTGCACTGGACGGCGCGTACTTGGCCGGCAAGAAAAACGGAATGTGGACCGAATGGGACGCGGACGGCAAGCAGGTCGCCCAAGTCGAGTGGGACAACGGCGCGACGAAAACGGCGCCGGAGTCCACCGCGTGTGGCCCCGAAGGGACCCTGCAGGGCAAGGCGCCCCCGGACGGCAAGGAGACCCAGTGTCTCGATGCCGAGGGCAACAAACATGGCGATTTTTCGCGCTGGCACTCGGCCGACGCCGACGCGAAGCTGGCCGAAACCGGCACCTTTCTCGACGGCAAGAAAGAGGGCCGCTTCACGCGCTACTACGAGGCTGGCCAGATCCGCGAGGGGCAGGACTTCATTGCCGGCAAGCGCGAGGGGGACTTCGTGGCGTATTGGAACAACGGCCAGAAGCGCGTCGAAGGTGAGTACTGGCGCAACGCGCGGCAGGGTCACTGGTACTGGTGGTTTGGCACCGGGCAGAAGATGAAGAACGGCGAGTACATTCGCGGCAAGAAGCAGGGCGAATGGGAAGGGTTCTTCAAGGACGGCGAGCGCGAGTTCAGAGAGGAGTACAAGACGGACCAGCGTCACGGTCCTTCGGAGTATTTCCGCAAGGACGGCTCGCTCGAGTCCAAGGGCAAGTGGGTCGAGGGCAAACGTGAAGGACGCTGGGTCTTCGTCGACGAAGCGGGCAAACGTGAGCTTCTTCGGTTCAAGGACGACAAACCGGTGGGCAGCAAGCGGCCGCGCACTCGGATCCGACGTCCGAAGAAAGTCGACGACTAGACCGCCTTCGCCTCGCCCCGCTGAGGGCGGGGCTGGGCACGGTCAGCTGCCGAACCGTCCGTCGTTCGGCGAGGGCGTCGCGTGGTGCGTCCGTAGCAACGCCGCAGTGCGGGCGCGTGTCTTGTGTTCCGGGTCCGTACTTGGGTCAGGCGCCACGTGCGTTGGGGGGGACAGACGCTCAGCTGGTTTTCCGCTCACCAGTTGTCTGAGCACACGCAGTGCATCCACGGTCGTGAAGATCCCGGCTGGTTTTCCGTCCTCGGATACGACAACGCTGCCGTAGCGGTGCTGCTCCATGACTGCCGCGACCACGTCGATCGTCGTGTCACTGGGAACGGTGTGCGCGACGCCGACGACCGCGACCGAGACCGGCGTCTTGCTGGGGTCTACGCCCGGCATCCCGGCCGCCATGCCCAGGTCTCGATTTGAGACCACACCCCTGATCTCCCCGCCTTCGGTGACGGCGAGATGGCGGATTCGATTGAGGTGCATGCGTTCGGCTGCATCGTTCAGCGATAACTCGGCGTCGACGGTGCATAACTGGCGCGTCATGAACTCTCCAACGGTTGGTTTGGCCTCGCTTGGGTTCATGATCCTGCGATAGGTGCGGTGGCCCGGCCGTGGGCGCGCAAAACTATGCGAGGCCGGCCACAATCCCGCGCAGGTTTTTCCGTGACGGCTCGGGATTTAGTGAGATATCGCGCGCAGAACTTGCGCCGCGGTGACCACAGCGGGAGTTCACTGTACGTCCTGTGAGCAGCGTGCAGACGGCCCCCGCGAAGATTTTGGTTGCTGACGACGAAACCAGCGCACGCGCGGGCCTCGTCGAGTTGCTTCGCGACGAAGGGTTCGAAGTTCGCGGCGCGGCGGATGCCTTCAAGGCCCTGGGCGCCGTCGACAACTGGACGCCAGATCTTCTGCTGACGGATGTGCACATGCCGGGCATGGACGGCATCGAGCTTCTGGCCAAGATTCGAGAGCGCTTCCCGGACATCGGTGCGATCATCGTGACCGCGTTCTCCACCGTTGAGCGCGCCGTCCAAGCCATGCGGTTGGGCGCCGATGACTATCTCACCAAACCGGTGCGCTTCGACGAGTTATTGGTCGTGGTGGATCGTGTACTCCGCCATCGTGCGACGCTGGCCGAGAACCAACGTTTGCGGCAAGCGATTGCGGCGGACGGTGATGACATCGGTTGGGTCGGAGGCTCCAAGGCGTCGCGGGAACTGACCCAGCTATTGCGGCAAGTGGCGGATTCACCCGCCTCGGTGCTGCTCACCGGTGAGAGCGGCACAGGCAAAGAACTGGCGGCGCGGGCACTTCACAAGTGGAGCAGTCGCGCGAAGGGGCCTTTCGTTTCCGTTCATACCGCGGCGCTCAACGAAGGGGTGTTGGAGAGTGAGCTGTTCGGCCACACCAAGGGAGCGTTCACAGGCGCAACGGGGGCCCGCGAAGGGCGTTTCTCGAAGGCCGACGGTGGCACCCTGTTCTTGGACGAAATCGCAGAGATCCCGATGTCCACCCAGGTCAAGTTGCTGCGGTTTCTCCAGGAGCGGGAGTTCCAGCGTGTGGGTAGCGATGAAACCGAGTCGGTCGATGTCCGCGTGGTGACCGCCACGCACCAGGATCTCATGAAGGCCGTGACCGCGGGTACCTTCCGCGAAGACCTTTACTACCGACTCAACGTGATCTGTTTGCGCATGCCGACGCTGCGCGAACGAAGGGATGACATCCCGCTGCTGGCGATGAGTTTCCTGAAGCGGCACGCCGCGCGAAACCGAAAGGAGCTGCGTGGGTTCTCGGACCGCACGCTCGAGGCGATGCAGGCGTTCGATTGGCCGGGCAACGTGCGCCAACTCGAGAACTGCGTCGAGCGGGCGGTGGTCATGTGCAACGAGTACGAGATCGAGCCGCGGCACCTGCCCCGCGAGGTCCTAGGCAAGCAGCGCGACGCGGACGCTATGCCCGTGGTCCCCGGGGCCTCGCTGGCCGAACTGGAGCGCTACGCTATCTTGCAGACGCTGGAGTCGGTGGGGGGCAGTACGTCGCGCGCCGCCAAAATCCTGGGCACCTCGCCGCGCACGATTCAGTACCGCATGAACGAGTATCGAGCGCAGGCCCCCTCGGGTAAGCCTGCCGTCGTGTCGGGCGAGGACTGATCGCCGCGGCGGCCGCAAGGCCTGCGGAGGCGCACGCACGACGTGTGCGTGCGCGCGAAGAATCCGCGCCGCAGCGCAGGCGAGGACCGGTCACTATGAGTTGACATGATTGGCTTGTTGGCGGTTCGCGCCATTGATCTGGCGATATTTGGGACTCTGGGCGGTCTGTGGGTCGTAGGAGCGACGTTTATTTATGTGCACTACCGCTGGATTCTGCGCCGCGAACGCATGAGCGTCGCGGCACAATTGGTCACAACTGAGGCGGCGACAACCGAGACTACTGCGGGTCGCGATGGGCCGATGCCCCGCGTCGACCAAGGTTGTGCGGCGGCTCGATGACCGGACTCATCGTGGGGCTCGGCTCGCTGGGGTTTGCCGACAAGATCGTCAACCAGGATGCGGTCGCCATTTCGGACACCCTGGGTTGGCTGCTGTTGGGCTGCGCGGTGGCGGTCGCAGCGGTGTTCGTGGCCTACGCAGAGCGGTGGCGCCGCTGGTGGATGTCGGCCGAAGACCCGCGCAGTATCGCTGTGTACCGGATCGTGTTTGCGTTCTTCGTGATCGCAAACATCAACGGGATGTGGGAGTTCTTCGAATTCCTGTACACCGACGAAGGGATCTTCACCGCCGATGTCGCGCGCCATGTCTTTGCCCGGGGCCAGTTCGCCGGTTTCGGCGATGGTCTGCGTGCTGACGATCCGTGGGGGTTTTATGACTCTGCGGGGTGGTGGGCGTTTCTTGCAGGACCCAAATATTCGT
Organism: Nannocystaceae bacterium; assembly: GCA_016763875.1. Classification (GTDB taxonomy): domain Bacteria; phylum Myxococcota_A; class Polyangia; order Nannocystales; family Nannocystaceae; genus JAESSZ01. The sequence goes on along the minus strand of JAESSZ010000424.1, from coordinate 7,143 downwards.
TGTTGTATTTCTGGGACACGCCGCAGTTCTTTTGGGCGCACTTGGTCGCGTTCGAGATCGCCGCGTTCTGTCTGCTGATCGGGTTTCGCACGCGCCTGATGGGGGTGCTGACCTGGTTTCTGATGAACAGCATCCTGCAGCGCAACCACCTCGTCTGGGAAGGCACGGAGCTGGTGTACCGCGTGTTCCTGGCTTACTTGATCTTCGCGCGCAGCGGGCAGGCCTATAGCGTCGACAACTGGCTGCGTTGTCGGAGATTGCGCAAAAAAGGCCGTCTGTCCGAGCGCGAAGGCCCTGGGGGCGGCGCTGGGGCGGTGCCCTGTGCCGAGCACCCAGAGGGGTTAGCGGCAATCTATCGCCGCATTCCGTCATGGCCGCGGAAGCTCATGATGCTGCAGCTGGCGACGATCTACATCACCACTGGCACGCTGAAGACGGGCAGTGTGTGGCTGAGCGGCGATGCGCTGTACTACGCGTTGAACCTCGACCACTTCTATCGCGTGCCTCCGCAGTTCTTGTCGTCGGTTGTTGGTACGACTGTGTTCCGCGGCATGACGTGGGCGGTGAAGATCGGGCAAACCGGGTTCTCTTTGATCCTCGTGGGCATTGTGACGCGCTGGATGATTCGCGAAGGGTTTGCACCGCTCGTAGGCGGACGCGCCTGGGTCTCGCGCGTTGGCTTTGCTGGGCTCATCGTCGGTACGGGCGGTATCGCAGTCGTGGCGTGGCCCGTGCACTTCACACCGCCGATCCCTGCGATGGGGTTCGCCGTCATCTGGGTGGTGTTGTGGGCAAGCCTCTGGCTTTTTTGGCGCAAGTTGACCCAACGGCCGTGGATCGTGCGTCGTATTGGCAGGCGGACGTTGGCCCAACCAGTGGTTATCGATCGTCGTTGGGTCTGCCGCTGGATCCTTGGACGCCGTGTACTGCTGGTGTGGCACCTGGCGTTCCACGCGCACATCTTCACCCTCATGAACGTGGGCCAGTTTCAGACTGCGATGCTCGCCGCGACGTTTTTGTTCTTGGAGGGCGAGGAGATTGCCGCGCTCCTACGGGATCTGGCCCGCAAACTTGCCTCATACGGCGTGCCTGGATTTTCACGGCTTGTGGTTGGCGGTCCTACGGTTATTCCGGCGGAGGACCCCGCACTCCCGGGCTTGCATCGCGATCGTGTGAGGCTGCCGTTGTGGTCGTTGGGCTCGGCGGTCGCGCTGGTGCTCGGCGCGATCATTACGTCGGTGCTTTGGGGCGCGGCCGACTCGGGAGACGGCTGGGATTGGCGGGTGGGGTGGCTCGCGGCGGTTGTCTTCCTCGGCGGCGTGACGTTCGTCCGCTGGCGCGCCGAGCGAGGGAAGCGGGACGCGGTCGTATGGGCGTATGGGCCCGCGGGACGGCTGCTCGTGGGGGTTGCGCTGGTGTGGCACCTGGCTGCTGTCACGACCTGGCTATTGCCCGCGAAGGACTGCGTCTCGAGTTTTCGTGGCCCGGCGCGTCAGGGCTTTGCGGTTTGGCTGCGCAGCACCACCACCGACCAAGGCTGGGGCATGTTTGCCCCCAATCCGCCACGCAGCAACGTATTCATGAAGGTGCTGGTGACGGACGCAGACGGCGAGGTCTGGGATCTGCGGACCGATGTCTACGCGGCCGAGCAAAAACCTATCCCGTGGATCTGGAACACACGTTTGCGAAAAATGAATCGCCGCATCGTTGGGGGTGAGTCGGGTCCGAGCAATTGGTATCGAAAATGGTATGCGCGCTACGAGTGTCGGCACTGGGCGCGTGAGCATCGCGGCGACGCGCCGATCAAGGTTGAGTTGGTGAAGCTCTGGTACAAAATCCCGACGCCAGAGCAGACTCAACAGCGCGGCTACTACGTCGCCGAGGAGCTGCTCGCAACCAATGGGCACGAGAAGGTGATTCACACCGAGCGGTGCGACAATGCGGTGATGGGCCAGTTGTCCAACGTCATTCGGGCGCGCGATGGCCTGCCCTTGCTTGACGACGATGCCTACAAGCCGCTGCACAAGCGTAAGCGCAAGGCGTGGGATTCACGGCACGAGCGCGCAGCAACAAAGCGTGCAGCAAAAAAGCGCGCGGCCGAGTCATCGTAGCGCGACAAGCCTACGTCGGGCCGGCGATCGGCAGCGTGACGATGAACGTCGTGCCTTGCCCCTTGGTGCTGCGGTACGTGACGGTGCCGTCATGCGCCGCGACAATCTCGCGCACGATAGGGAGGCCAAGGCCCGTGCCATCGGGCTTGGTCGTCGCAAACGGCTCGAACACGTCGACGCCCTCGGGTACACCCATGCCGCTGTCGGTGATCGAGATGACCACCTGATTCTCATGCTGCACCGCGCCCAGTTGCAGCGTACCGCCGTCGGGCATCGCTTCTTCGGCGTTTTTGCACAGGTTCAGAAGGACCTGCGTCAGTTTTGCGCTGTCGGCTTGGACACGCGGGAGTTCCACCGGGAACTCGCTGGTGACCACGATGTGTCTTTGGGAGTGGAGTTCGGCGCGGTCGGAGATGAGATCCTTGCACAGCGCGGGCAACGAGACGGGCTCACGACGATAGTCCTGGCGGCGAGACATCGAGCGAAACTCGTCCAACAAGGTGTTGAGCCGCTCAAGGTCTGACCGCAAGTGCTCGACGCCACTGGCGATCCGCGGGTCGGCGTCGCTGTCGCGACTGAGCCGACGCTGCATCAGCTGGACTTGCGTGTACATGCCGTTCAGCGGATTGCTGACTTCGTGGGCGAACTTGGCAGCCGTGGTCCCGATGGCGGCGAGGCGCTCTCGTTCCACGAGTTCGCGCTCAAGTCGGACCTTGTCCGAGATGTCGCGGATGAAGGCGCCGTAGCGAGTGCCTTGCCCGTCGGGAACCTCCGTCACCGAGAGTTCGATGGGAAATGCCTCGCCGTTTTTGCGCTGCGCGGTCACGGTGCGGATCCGTCCGATCGCGTGCGGCTTGCCGGTATGTTCGTAGCGGACGACGTACCCTGAGTGCTCAGCCCGGTAGGGCTGCGGCATCAGCAGCGACACGTCTTTGCCTTCGACCTCGGCCGCCGTGTACCCGAACATCGCCTCTGCGGAGGCGTTGAAGAGAACGATCCGACTGTCACCGTCAATTGTGATGACAGCGTCCTGCGTTGCCTGGACGAGGCGTACGATCCAATCGCGCTGGGGCTGCTCGCGCGAAGACTTGGCATCGGTCACTGCCTCAAACCTGCCAACAAGGGCAGCGGTGTCAACCCCAGTGACCGGGCGTTGGCGCACTCCGGTTCAATCGTTTTGGCCCGGGCGGCTACGCGCTCCCGAGCGCGGCGGTGATGGCATCGCCCATTTCCCGGTACAGGAACCGACGCAGTGGCCGATACAGGCGGTCCTCGATCCTGCGGACGGTTGGGCGCGTGACTCCCCACCGGTGGGACAACTCGTGCAGGCTGGTCGGACGGGGTGCCCGGACGCGGTCTTGAAACATCTCCAACGAGCGACCCTCAAGGGTTTCGCCGAAGCGGTTGAGGGCGTCCTCGAGGCAGTCTCGTAACTCGAGTGAGGCGAGCCAGGTCGCGGGGGATTCGGCCTCGTCGGGCAACCCGTCCAACATGGCGCGTGGAGCCCCGTTGGCGGTGCGGACCGGTGCGTCCAAGGACGCGGTCGGTGCGCGCAACATCTCCATGGCGACGACGTCGTGCTCGCCGACGCCCAGCTCCGCGGCGATCGACGCGGCCGAGGTGTCCCGTCCTTCGGCCTCCAGGCGTTGTTTGGTCCGGCTGAGTTGGTAGAAGAGCCGCAGACGATCGGTGGTCGTCGTACCGCGAACGATCCGTGCGTTGTGTTCGACGTAGCGGAGGATGAACGCGCGAATCCACCAGGTACCGTAGGTGGAGAGGCGAACGCCGCGTTCGTGGTCAAACCGGTCGATAGCCGCCAACAGCCCGAGGTTGCCTTCCTGGACCAGGTCGGACAGTCCGCAGCCCTCACCATGGTGACGGTGGGCGATTCGCCGGACCACAGGTTGCAGCGAGGCGACGAGTCGATCGCGGGCGCGGGTATCGGCGTGCGCGGTCCAACGACGTACGAGATCACATTCGGTTGTTGCATCCATGGCGGCCCCTGGGCGGGTGTCTTCCTAAGTAGCAAGCGCTGTGCCAGGAAAAGCCCTTGTGCGTTGCGGGGGCGCGGGGACGTGGCCCGCAAGAACTGCGCGGCCCGGGTGGGAGCCGCAACTTTTGCGCGATGGGGCGCGCCGGATTTTCGTTCTCGGCGCCACACGCCCCGCAATCTTGCGGCGAGGCGCAGATTCTGCGGAGACAGGGCGGCTGGCTGTGGCGACCCAAAACATGATGTTCACCAAGATCCTCGTCGGCCTTGATGGCTCACAACGCGAGCCCGGGATTCTGAAGCAGGCGATCGAGATCGCCGATCGATTGGGCGGCAGACTCTACCTGTGTCGGGCGATGCAGATCCCAATGAGCATCCCCGCGGTCGCCTGGTCACTGGCGGGTGACGACTTTGAGAAGTTCCTGCGGGAGCATGGCCGCGCTGCGCTCGATCGTCTGGCGGCGGCGCTGCCCGAAGGTCTTGTTGCGGAGAAGTGTGTCGAGTTGGGGCAACCAGGTGATGTGATCTGTCGGGTCGCGACGGAGCGGCAGATCGATCTGGTGGTGATTGGCAGCCACGGCTACGACGGCGTGGACCGCCTGCTGGGGACCACGGCGGCGAAGGTGGTGAACCGGGCGCCGTGCAGCGTGATGGTAGTCCGCCAGCGCGACCTAGATTGACCAAGGTTGACCGGTCTGCGGCTCAGGTCCTGTTCAGCGCGCGGGCGGTTGCAGGGCGGGTGCGTCGATCGGTCCGTCGAAACGCACTGAGAGGACCTTTGATACCACCGTGCCGTTTCCGGTGGTCGACTCGACCGCGTGGGGGACCTGGACGCCACCAATTTCGCGGTAGTCCCCAAATCGCTGCACCTCGATCGTTGGCGGGCCATCGACGTTCGGGATCGCGGTGGTCCGCTGAAGCAGGCGGAGAGACCGGCGGCCGATGGCATCGGTCCACACGATTCCGCTGTCGCTGGTTCTCTGTACGAGGATCGCTGGTTCATCGGCGCCCGGCAGAACATCCACCCCAATGACCTCGGCGTGGGCCCAGCCCTTGAGCGGGTCGGCCCACGGATCGAATCCAGCCTGCAACGCCAACGCTTCGGTCGCGATCGCGGTGAGTGGCACGGTGGTGGTGAACGTCGTCTGCTCCCACCCCCGTGAACCGTCGTGCCCGACCCAGATCGTACCGAGGGTCTTGTCCAGCGCGGTGAGGGTCAACGTCTCGGCAAAACGACCAGGGGCCGCCCTTCGTGTGATGGCGACGCCGGACACGCCTTGGTGCACAAACGACAGCGTGCTGTGGACTTCCATCGTCGTGTGCTTGGCCATCGCGCCGCTGCCGTGGGCCACGGCGACGCGGGCGAGCACGGTTGCTGCATCCTCGCGCACCGGCTCGGTGCCGGGCACACGCGTGAGTGACAGCGCCCCCTGGGGCTGAGCGAGTTCGATTCCGACGACCCGTCGCTTCTTGCGCACCAAAGTCACCGCAAAGCTGTTGGGCAGTCCGTCGAGCCCGTAGACGTCCTCGCCACGACGCGCGAGCGGGGCGGGGGCTTGGCCGGTGACCGAAAGCGCGACACGACCTTCGCTGGCGATCAACGCCACACGGATGCCTCGCTGAGCGTCGTGGTAGGTGCCCAGCAGGGCCATGTCGGCTTTGGCGAGTGTGGCTGTTTTGGCCGCTGCGAGCGCTTCCGCTGCGATCCACGGCAGTGCGATCGGGCCCTGGGGCTGCTCAAGGGTCAGCAGCCGAGTGTCACTCTCACCGGTGAGCCGGGCGCGGAATCCCGCGGGGGCCGGTGGCCCGAGGACAAACGTCTCACTCTCGGTGGCGTCCTTCGCCTTGGAGTCGCCGACAAGCAATGGGTACGGCGCTTGGCCCGGCACGGTGAGGGTCGTGACGCCGTTGGCCGTGGCCAGTATTGCCTTGAAGCCGCCGATGATCCCGTAGGTCCCGTCGTACGCCTCGGCCGACGCGGTCTCGCGCGTCTCGGGTGCGACCGCCGCTCCGTTTGTGGCCAGGGCGAACACACGGTCGGTCACCAAGCGTTCGAGACCCCCGCTGTCGTCTGCGGTCAGCAACACGAATCCGATCCCTTTTTCGGGCAGCATCGAGATCAACGCGTAGTAGCCGTCGATTCCACCGTTGTGCCAGACGCGAGGCTGTCCATGCCACTGGTCGACGACCCAACCCAGCCCGTACCGCACCCCTGGGCTCATGGTGACGTGAGGGGCGACGATGCGTTTGAAGTTGGCGGCCGACACCAGCCGCGTGTCTTGGACCGCGCCGCCACCGAGCATGACCTGTAGCCACGGGGCCATCGCGTTCACGCTCGCGTTGATCGCCCCCGCGGGGGCGATGGCGTCGATGTTCTTTGGCGGCACCGCCACGGGGTCATGGTCTGCGACCCGTAGATGACCCTGGGCGCGATTGGCCGTGTTGCGGAACACTGCATGGCCGAAGCTGGCGCCCTCCATGCCGAGTGGGTTGAAGATGTTCTCGGCAATAAGCGTCTCGTATTGTCCGCCGAGCGCAGTCGCGGCGCACTCACCCGCCGCGACATACATGAGGTTTTGGTAGTGGACCTGCTGTCCGTAGGGTGCGACCGGTGAGCTGTGGGCAGCCACGGTGAGGAGCTCGCTGCGGGTGAGACCACCCGCGTACCAGGCCATGTCGGTGGCGCCCAGGCCGGTCCGGTGCGTGAGCAGATCGCGGATCGTCACCTTGGCGTCGGCCTCGGGATCCTTGAGCGAGAACTCAGGCAAGCAGGTCTTGGGCGAGTCGGAGAGCGCGAGTTTTCCGGCGTCGACCGCCTGCATCACGAGCATGGCCGTGAACGCCTTGGTGGTGGAGCCGATCGCGAACATGGTGTCGGCGTCCACGGCCTGGGTGCTTTCCGCATTGCGTTGGCCGTAACCCGCGGCATGGATCACGTTGCCGTCTTTGACGATCACCAGTGCGGCGGCCGGTGTGCCCAAGCGGATCCTCTCGGCCTCGACCGCATCGTGCAGTTGCGCGACCGCGGTGGCGAGCGCGGTG
>JAESSZ010000423.1 GCA_016763875.1 Nannocystaceae bacterium | reverse complement strand
GGTCAGTCCAAACGGACACCGATAACAGTAGCCAGGGTGCCCGTGCCGTACGTTGCCGGTCGACGCCGACAATCTCCGCCAGTTGCTATGCCCGGTCAGACTTTGCGCGAGCATCGAGCGCCCGGAGTATCCGTGCCGTAGCGCGATGATCTCTTCGCGCCCGGTGTGGATCTTCGCCAGCATCACCGCGGTCTCGGCCGCCTCGGTGCCACTGTTGGAAAAGAAGCTCTTGTTGAGCTTACCCGGGGTCAACCTCGCCAGCCGCTTGGCGGTCTTGACGAGGTTTTCGGTGGGGTACAGCGTGCTGACGTGACCCAGGCGTCGCGCCTGGTTCGACATCGCCTCGACCACCTCGCTCTGGCAATGCCCGAGCGACACCGTGAGGATGCCGCCAAAAAAGTCCAGGTACTCGCGGCCCGTCACGCCGATGACGTGACTGCCTTTGCCCTCGGTGAGGACCACCGGTTCTTCGTAATAGTTCGTGACGCAGGGGAACAGGAACTCCTGCTGGTCATCGAGAATCGCCTTGCCGTCCATCGTGTTCTACCTCCGTGTCTCGCCTAGGGCGTCGATTTGGCGATGTCTGCGTAGCTATCGGGACGACGGTCTCGATAGAACTGCCAGGTCTGTCGGACCTCTTCGATGAGGTCCAGGTCCATGTCGGCGACGACCAACTCATCGTCGTCTTCGCTACCGGTGGCCAAGAACTCGCCGCGTGGGTCCACGAAGTACGAGGTGCCGTAGAACTTGCCCACGTTCCAGGGCGGCTCGGTGCCGACCCGATTGGACGCGGCCATGAAGTAGCTGTTGGCTACCGCATGTGCGGGCTGCTCGATTTTCCACAGATGCTGGGAAAGACCGGCCACCGTCGCCGACGGATTGAACACGATCTCAGCGCCGTTGAGACCCAGCTGACGCGCGCCCTCCGGGAAGTGCCGGTCGTAGCAGATGTACACACCGACCTTGCCGTAGCGGGTTTGAAAGACCGGGTACCCGAGGTTGCCCGGCTTGAAATAGAACTTCTCCCAAAATCCCGAGGTCTGCGGGATGTGGTTTTTTCGATACTTGCCGAGGTAGGTACCGTCGGCATCAATGACTGCGGCCGTGTTGTAGTACACGCCCGCCATTTCGCGCTCGTAAACGGGAATGACCATCGCCATCTCGTACTTGCGCGCGTACGGGATCAGCTTCTCGATCGTCGGACCAGGTACCGCTTCGGCGAGCGCGTACCACTTTTTGTCCTGACCGGGGCAGAAGTAGGGGCCGTTGAAGACCTCCTGCAACCCCAAAATCTGAACCCCTGCCTTACCCGCCTTGTCGATGTAAGGCAGGTGTTTATCGAACATTGCGTCCGCTATCTCCCGCACCGACGCATCTGCGTCGTTGAGAGGATTGCTGAGCTGAATGAGTCCGCCTTTGACCATGCGTGTCATATCGTGGGTGTCCTTTTCGTCTAGCTCCAGCGAGAGATCACAACTTTGGTGTCCGTAAAGAATCGGATCGAGTCCGAGCCGTGCGCCTTGAGGTCGCCAAACAGGCTCGCCTTGGTGCCACCAAACGGGAAGAACGCCATCGGGGCCGCGACACCAATGTTGATGCCGAGCATTGAGACGCCGACTTCGTACTTGAACTGCCGCGCCGCGCCGCCGTCGTCGGTCACGATGGAGCACGCGTTGGCAAACTGGCTGGCGTGCACCATGGCGATAGCCTCGTCGAGGTCCTTGGCCTTGCGCAGCGCCATCACGGGTCCAAAGACCTCTTCTTTGGCTAGCGTCATGTCCGCGGTGACGTTTTCGATGAGCGTAGGGCCGAGCCAGTGCCCACCCTCGTAGCCCTCGACGGTCTTGTTGCGACCGTCCACCAGGATCTTGCCGCCTTCACGCTCAGCCAAGTCGATGGCCTTGACGATCCGCGCTTTGGCCTCCGCCGAGATAACCGGGCCCATGCCTACGCCGTCCTTGAGGCCGTCGCCGACGACGATCTCGTTGGCCGCCGCAACAAGGCCGTCTCGGAGCTTGTCGTAACCGTCACCAACGCCGACCACGACACTCCCCGCGAGACAACGTTGGCCCGCGCAGCCAAACACGCTGTCGATGGCTACCGAAACCCCGCGCTTGGTCGGCGCGTCGGGCATGACGATGATGTGGTTCTTCGCGCCGCCCAACGACTGCACACGTTTGCCGGTCTTGGCCGCACGCTCGTAGACGATGCGCGCTACGGGCGTCGAACCAACAAAGGACAGCCCGGCGATCTCGGGATGGTCACACAGCGCTTCGACGACATCCTTGCCGCCGTGCACCATGTTGAGCACGCCCGCAGGCATGCCGGCCTCGAGGGCGAGTTCCATCATGCGCATCGTCGTCAGCGGCACCTGCTCGGACGGCTTGACGATGTACGTATTGCCCGTGGCTATCGCGTAGGGCCAAAACCATAGCGGCACCATGGCCGGAAAGTTGAACGGGACCACGGCCGCGAACACGCCGAGCGGTTGACGAAACGTCGCGCAGTCGATGCCGCGGGCAACGTCTTCGAGCGACTCGCCCATCATCAGTGCAGGGATCCCACACGCGTGCTCCACGTTTTCAATGCCACGTCGCACGCTGCCCAGAGACTCCGACAACGTCTTGCCGTGCTCGGTGGTGCAGATCTGCGCGAGTTCTTCCTTGTGCTCGCCCAGCAGTGCCTGAAAACGAAACAAGACGCGCGCGCGCTCGATCGCGGGCACACGGCGCCAGGTCTTGAAGGCACCGCGGGCGGCCTGCACGGCTGCGTCGACATCAGCGTGGGTGCCCAGCGGACAGTCGGCGAGTTTGTCGCCGGTGGTGGGATTGATGACGGGGAGCGTCGCGCTCGCGCTCGAGGGGACCCACTCGCCGCCAATGAGGTTGTTCAGCGTGCCTTTAGACATGATCGGCATTCTTTCGACCGCCGGGTACGTATCGGCGGCGCAAGACGACGGACGCTAGTGCGGCCCGCGTCGCGTTGTCAACTCGAACTCGCGACTTGGTGGGAGACCGGCCCGGACCAATGTCCGCACGATTGTCCGCACGAAATCAACTATCCTCGGTCGATGCGTTTCAGCCCGTCATGCGCGTTCACCTTCGCGCTCACGCTCGCATGCGGCCCGTCCGTGAACAGCGACACGGATGCGGCCGACAATGGCGACACCGACGGCGGCACGGCGACCTCGGCAGACGGCGACGGCGCGCTCGATGACGCCGCCGATGCCAGCCCGACCTCGGGCGACCCTACCTACTGCGACCCTGCGGCAGGCGTGGACCCGCT
>JAESSZ010000422.1 GCA_016763875.1 Nannocystaceae bacterium | reverse complement strand
CCGCCGTGGGCCGCCAGCCACCCCTGCCACAGGGCGCTCTTGTCCCCGCCAAAGATCTTCGTAGGCCCCTCGATGGTGGCATCCACGGCGAGCGAGAGCAGCGACAACGCGGCGTCCAGCCCTTCATCGAGCGCGAGTTCGACGGCCGTGCCCGCGCTGCCTTGCGATAGGCGTAAGGCCAGCGCGCGGCGCTCGGGTGGGATCGACGGGACGGGCTCGCTGTCGGCCTCGGCTTGGGCGACGCGGGCGGCGAGGGTCTCTTCGAGGACCGCCGAGAGGTCCTCGGCGTCCAAGCCCCCGAATCGAACCGGAAGACAGCGGCTGACGATTGTCGGCAACAGGCTCTCGGTGTGGGTGACGATGAACACGAAATGCACGCCCGCGACGGGCTCTTCGATCGACTTCAACAGCGCATTGAGGGCCGTCTCGTTGAGTGCGTGCCCAGGATCGAATACGACGAGGTGGTGCTCGCCCTCAAACGGCGCGTGCAGGAGGCGGTTGGCCAGCTCGCGCGCGGCGTCGGCTTTGATCATGCCTCCGGGACCCTCGGGCCGGATCCATTCCACGCCCGCATGCGTGTTGGCCCCGATGCGGGCGCAGTCGTTGCAGGCCCCGCACCCCTGCGCCGGTTTCACTTTGCAGTGCAGCGCGCGCGCCAGTCCGCGTGCGACGGTCGCCTTGCCAACCCCCGCCGGACCAATAAAAAGCAGTCCGTGGTGGAGCTGATCGCGGCTGATGGCGCGGGACAGCATGGTCCGCGCACGCAGATGGCCGCGGGCGCCGAAAAGCGCAGGCTGGGAGTCGGATGCCACTCACAGGCAGCGTAGCAGCAGGTTGTCCGCCAGCTGACCGGGCGGTCGTGACCGGGCAGTCGTGACGCGGTTGGGGCGCGGCAGTCCAAAGATTGAAGGGTCCGCTGTTGCAGGCCGGGCCCGGCTGCTAGCATCCCGCGGGAATCAGGGCCGCACCAACACGGTCGTGGTTGCACACGAGGCCCAACGATGAGCGACAAGCCAGGGCTATTTAGCCGCCTGAAAAATAGTATCTCCAGCACACTCAGCGATGCCGTGGACTCGGTGTCCGATCCAGGGCAGGAAATCGCTCTCATGCTGGATGACCTCGCCGAAGGCATCAAACAGTCGGAGAAGGACCTCAAAGAGGCGCTCGTCGGCAAAAAGATGCTTGAGCGCAAGATCGAAGAGATGCAGGTCAAGGAGCGCGACTGGCAGGGACGCGCAGAGCAGGCGCTCAAGTTGGGCGACGAGGAGCTGGCGCGGGCGGCCCTCAAGAAAAAAGGCGACTACACCCTGCAGTTGCGCGAGAACGGGTCAGCCGTCAACGAGCAGCAGCACATCGTCGACACGATGGGCGGGCAGATCAAAGAGGCCAAGGCCAAACTGAAGTCGCTCAACTTGCGGCGCGGCTCCTTGATGGCGCAGGCGCGGGCCGCCAAGAAGGGCGTGTCATCGGGTACGATCGGCGACGGTGGCTCGATCGCACGTCTCGACGCGATCGAAAATCGCATCGCCGAGATGGAGGCGCTCAACGAAGTGAACCGTGAACTCGGTGGCGACGCGGTCGAAGAGGCTGAACTCGACGCAAAGCTCGCGAATCTTGCCGGAGAGTCGGAACTCGACGACGAACTTGCGGCGCTCAAAGCAAAGATGGGCGGCGGCCCCCAGGGGCAACTCGCGGCCGGTGGTGACGACGCGGACGACGCGTGAACACCCGCGGCTGAGCTGGCGCTACCGCTAGGTGAGCGTATCGCCAGCCAGATCGATGATGTCCTGGACTGTTTTGCAGTCCGGGATTTTTTCTTCGTCGACCTTGACGCCCTGTTCATCGAGAAGGACCACGAGGTTGAGAACCGCAGTCGAGTCCCAGGCTTCGAACGTGCTGAGTTCTACAGCGGGTTTGAGCGCGTCCGGCTCTACCATCAACACGCCCGCCAGTTCCTTGATGAACTCGTCCTTGGTCACGGCACGGTAAGTACACCGCCGCAAACGCCCAGACAAGACCGGGGCCCGTGGTACGTGCCTGCACACGCGGTCGTTTTGGGGCACCGCGGAAAAGACGCGCCGCCGCTTGTGCACCGCAGCGGCCCGCTGGACGGTACCCTTCACTCGCGCAGGGCTGCACGCCGCCGAGCAATGTCCGAACTGGTGTTCACGTCATCCCTCGGCACCGAGTGTCGAGACGAGTTGGAGCGGCTCCTGTTCTTCAACGAGAACCAGGCGCGTGCCTCGGAGGGCGTGGCCGCGGTCGTACGAGAGTTCGGGGCGCCGCGGATCAGCGTCGAGGGCACCCGGGTCCGGGTTGGGTTGGGTACGCACGTCGCAGCGCAGTCGCTGTACGCCTTATTGCCGGGGTCTGGCCGCAACCGGCTCATCGGTGCCGTGGTCTACACGCGCCGCAACGATACGCTGCTGGTGCTCTTCGTGGCCGTCGATGGCCAGTACTCAAGCCGCGGCGAGCGTTGCGGCCGAATGCTGCTGGTGCGCATGATAGCCGAGCTCAAGCGCCTCGCCTCGCGCATTCGTGGCATCTCGGCGATGCTTGTGTACCTGGGCCGCCCGACGCCGACGCGGATCACGATAGTCCGCGACCACAGTCGGTGAACGCCCGCCGAACCCCCATGAAGAGCGCACTCCGTCACGTCATTCGCTACGCCCGCAACCGACTGTGGGAGCAGATGCAGTACCCGGACCCCGAGAGCGTGCACAAAGCACACGGGATCTACGGGGTTGCTGCGCTGTGTCACCAGTCGTGGGACCCGACGTACATCAAAGACGTATTGATTCGGTACGGGGCCAATATTCACCCGGACTGCTGGCCCGTGGGCCCGCACATCATGTTGCACGAGTACGGCGAGGGTTTTGGCAACCTCACCATCGGCGCCCACGCGCACATCGGCAAAGAAGTGTTCTTCGATCTGACCAACGAGCTCATCATCGAGCAGAGCGTGGCCGTGGGCATGCGCGCGTTGCTGCTGACCCACAAAAATATGGGTCATGGCTATCCAAACAAGCCAATGACCAAGCTGTTCCCCAACATTACCAAGCCTACGGTCTTGCGGCGTGGCTGCTCGATCGGTGCGGGGGCAACGCTGTTGTGCGGGGTCGAGGTCGGCGAAGACGCGGTGATCGGGGCGGGCGTCGTCGTGGACCGCAACGTTCCCCCTCGCACGATCGTGCCCAGCAGTCGGCAAAAACCGAACTACCAGATCCCCGAGCGTTTCTTCAGCAAACGCGCCGAAGAAGACTGAGCGGCCGGACTGAGCGCCTCTCAAAAAGTGCGGCCTAGTTGAGCCGCACTTTGATGCTCTGGAAGCCGCGCAGCACGTTGCTGGCCATCAGCACGGGGGGCTGCACGTCCATGCGCTGGACCTTCTCGGCCATGACCTCGAGCAAGCAGCTCATCTCGACCTTGGCCAAGTGCACGCCCAGGCAGTGGTGCACGCCGTATCCGAACGCAAGGTGGTCGTTGTTCTTGCGGTGGATGTCGAATCGATCCGGCTCGGGGTAGTGGCGTTCGTCGCGGTTGGCCGAGCCGTACATGATCACCGCGCGTGACCCCGCGGGCAGCGTGCGGTCGCCGACGACGTAGTCTTCTTTGACGTAGCGCGTGAACGCCCGAATCGGCGCCTCCATTCGGAGGATCTCGTTGATCGCGGGCGTGATGAGTTTCGGCTCCGCGCGGATTGCCTGCCATTGCTCTGGATGTCGCCCGAGCAGGTCCAGCATGTGCCCGATCGCAAAGATCGCAGTGTCGAGACTCGGGGCGATGTAGTCCTGCAGCAGCCCTGGGACCGCGCTCGCTTCAATGACGCCCGCGTCGGCGGCATCGAAGAGACGTGCCGCCCAGCCGTCGGGAGCGACGTCTTCGCGCTTGAGGTTCACCGTGTACGCGAACGACTCCTTGACGGAAGGTACGGCGCGGCGCGCGAGTTCGTTGAGGGACCCCAGGGTGTCAAAGGTCGCCGCGGCCCACTTGAGCATGTTTTCGCGACCCGATTCCGGCAGACCGACCAGGTGCGAAACGATCGACACGGGGATCACTTGGGCCAACTCGGTCATGCCCTCGAAGGACTCACGCTGCAGCAGTGCGTCGATGAGCGTTTCGGCGGTCGACCGGATGCGCTCGCGCAGTAGCTTTGCCTGCGAGGCCATGATCGGCTTCATGACAAGACCGCGGTAGACTCGGTGCAACTCGCCGTCCGAGACGAGCGTTGCGATCTGCCGCTCGTTGTTCATGAAGCGGTTGTTTGCCACCCCCTTGCCGGAGATCAGCTTGTCGCTGGCCCGAAGTGCGGCCCGCGCGTCGTCGTAACGGCCGATTGCCCACATCTCGTTGCGAGGCAACCAGACCGCGGCCCCGAGGTCCCGTATCGCCCGGTAGTGCGTATGCGGGTCGGCGACGAGCTGCGGCGAGTAGAAGTCGACGTCGTAGCTGGGTGCGTCCGAATCCATGGTGCTGCTCTGCTGCTTTAGCGATCGGTGGGGCCGCGGGGGCTGGACAACGCCGCTCGCTCAGGCGTCGCCGTCGGGTGTTGCTGCGGCCGCCCCAGTGAACTGAGCCGGCAAAGGTTGCATGCAGCCCGCTTGCGGATCCCACAACTTGAGCCGCATGCACGCCATCACATCGGCGGGGCGCATCGTCGTGCGATTGGGGTGCTGTAGCTCAGGGATCGCCGCCATCGCCTCCGCCAACCGGTAGTTGGGGATCGTGGCGTTGAGGTGATGGACGTGGTGATAGCCGATGTTCGCGGTGAACCAGCGCATGACCGGTCCCATCACCAGGAAACTCGAACCGCTGACCGCAGCGTCGACGTAGTCCCACTCGCCCCGCATGTAGACCTTGGTCTCGGGAAAGTTGTGCTGCACGTAAAACAGGTACGCCGCCAGCATGTGCCCGACAAAAGGCGGCACGATAATGACAAGCACACCGGTCATCAAACCGAGCCACCACCACGCGGCAACGAAAGTCGCGACGTGAATCGCCAAGGCCACCGGTCCGCCGCCGTGGCGCTTGGGCGCGCGACGGTATGCAGCGATGCAAAATCCTCGGATCGCGACGGAAATGTAGCCGCCGATGATCGTGAGCGGGTGACGGGCCCTCAAGTACTCGCGGCGCTTGTCGGGCGAAGCCTTGGCGAACTGCTCGATGGTCATCACCGGGTAGCTGCCGATAGCGCACCATTCGATCTTGCCGTTGTGCCAATGATGGAAGTCGTGGGTCTCTTTCCACACCGGTCTGGGGGACAGGATGTGCCAACCCAGCGCACTCATGATTCGGCGTCCCAGCGGTGAGTTCGCGAGCAGCGATCCGTGATTGTGGTCGTGGTACAGCGAGAAGATCCGAAAATGGGTCAGCCCGGCTATCACCGCCGCGATGGCACTCACGACGATGCTCTCGGTCGCGACAACGACCGCCAAGCAAGCCGTGTAAACCACGAGCGTTGAGAGGAGGTCGAACCAGGACCGGCCAAGTCGTTCTTGTTCGAACGGCTTGGTCGCGAGGATCAGCTTTTTTCCGGTGCGCGGCTCGTCCATCGTTGGCGGCGGTAAATGCTGGCGCGGGCAGTCCGAACCCGTCAAGGTCGAAGATTGCGTCGTGTTCTTAGTCACGCAGCGATGACGACGGCTCGTTGGCTGCGCGGGAAATGAGCGCCAACAAAGCGTCGCAGCCGATCGTACTGTAGCGCCCCGAAGGTCATGAAAACGTACGAAACGGATGTGCTCGTCGTGGGCGGGGGTGGAGCGGCAACGGCATCGACGATCAGCGCCAGTGAGGGTGGCGCGCGCACGATGATGGTGGTCAAGGGACGCTTTGGTCAGCCGGGTAAACGCGGGGCCGGGGCGACGTCCAATCCCATGGCCGACTTCTGGACGATCCGTACCGTCGGGCCCAAGGGTGGGTTCTTCAACCCGCCCGACCTGGTTCACGCCGACATGATGCAGACCGGTCTGGGCATGGCTGATCCCGCGCTGTGCCAGATCTTCTGCGATGAGGTTTCCGGGGCCGTCAAACGCTTGCGCCGAATGGGCATGGAGTTCCAGAGCAAGATGCTCGCGACCATGCCCGCCACGGGTAAGACCAAGGGCACCAACAACATCGTCCAGATCCAGAAAGCGGTGATCGAGGCGATCCACACCGAGGTGGTCGAACAAGCCAACGTCGTGGACCTGCTCGTGGAAGACGGCCGGATCCTCGGGGTCGTTGGCGTGCACGATGATGGCGAGCCGTTCGTTGTGCACGCGGGGGCCGTGATCCTGGCGACCGGTGGGGTAGGGCAGTTGTTCCAGTACAGCTTCAACCCTCCGGGCAATACCGGCGACGGTTACGCGATGGCGCTGCGGGCTGGCGCTGAACTGTTCAACATGGAGTTCATGCAGCAGGGGCTGGCGACCGTGTATCCCAAGCAGGTCATCGTGATGCTGTACGAGATGGAGGAGCCGTACCGCATGTTCAACGCCCTGGGCCAGTCGTTCCTGGAGCGTTACTTGCCACCGGGCATGACGACAAAAGACGTCTCGGACCTCAAGGCGGTGCACTGGCCGGTGACGTGTCGCGATGGGGCTATCCACCTCGATCGTGCGATCCACGGCGAGGCGCTTGCGGGACGGGCGACGGAACACGACGGCATTTTTCTCGATCTCTCGATCGGGGAACGTGGGTTTCAACCCGAGGTGTTCGAGACGTTCATGCGTGAGTGCGGCATCGACATCAAGCGGGACTTGGTGCAGGCCCAGATCTTCCACCACACGAGCAACGGGGGCGTGCGCGTGGGCGAGCACGGGGACGCGGGCATCACGGGGCTGTTCGCGATCGGTGAGACGATGGGATGGCAGGGGGCCGACCGGCTGGGCGGCACCATGCTGGGCGGCTCGCAGGTCTTTGGTTGGCGAGCGGGGCGCCAAGCGGCCGCGGTCGCCAAGGACAGGCCCGACACCGCCACGGTCACGGCGAGCATGCTCGATCACATGATTGAGGGGCCCGTGCGCAAGATGAGCGAGATCGGCGGGAGCAAACGCCCCGAGGACCTCAAGGTGCCGCTGCAGCGGT
>JAESSZ010000421.1 GCA_016763875.1 Nannocystaceae bacterium | reverse complement strand
CGCGCGCGTCCGCCTGCTTGAGGTAGCCGCGGCGCAGGTCGGCATCACGGAGGTCCTCGAGTCGTGCCTCAAGTTTGGTCGCTGCCTCCTCGAGCAGTGGCTTCGCCGCGTCCAGATCGCCGCTCTCCCGCAGTAAGACACCGAGGCGGTAGATCGAACGCACGCCTTCAAGCGGGTCCGCACCCGCCCTCACGAGATTGACCGCCTCGCGGTGCAACTTGATAGCCAGGGTCCGCTCGCCATCGCGCTCCGCCAACTGGCCCAACACGTACAGCGCCCGGCGTCGCGAAGTACGGAGTCCGGGGGCGGGCGCGGTGTCTAGGACGTCCTGGGCGGTCTTGCGGGCCAGGGCCAAGTCTGCGGCCTCGGTGCCATGTTCAAGCAAGGCGACCGCCAGTCGGACCCGGGCTCGCAGTTCGGTTCTGACATCCCCGCGGGCCACGGCCACTCGGGCCGCATCGTTGAGCAGTTCACGCGCGCTTTGGAGATGGCCGAGCGACGCGACGACATCCCCAAGATGGACGATAACGTCGTTGAACTCGGCGGGGTGGCCCACTGCCTCGTGGAGCTCCAGCGCTTTGCGAAGATAACGTTCGGCGCGGCGGTGCAAGCCAACCGCGGCGTAGGTAATCCCTAGGTTGGCCAGTTTGCGCCCAGTTGCGAAGCGGTCGCCCAGTTCGCGGTCGATTGCTAATGCCGCCTTGAAGAGGTCGACCGCGGCCTGATATCGCGTGCTCCGCCCGGCCACTTCGCCCAGGGAGTTGAGCAAGTTGGCCTCGAGCCGCATGTTGCCGATCTGTCGGGCGGTGGCCAGGGACTCTTCGTAGGTGCGCCGCGCTTCGGGATAGCGGCCGACGCTCGTGTACACCTGGCCTATTGAGCGTAGGAGTCTGGCTCGTTGACGCTTGCCGCGTGCATCATCCGCACACAAAGTCAGGCCCTCGCGTGCGAGGCGTTCGGCTTGCGCGAAGTCGCCTGCGATGAAGTGCAACTCGCTGCGTAGTTCACAGGCGACGGCACGGAATGGGCGCGGCGTCTTCACGGCGGCGATCGCCTCCTGGACGCGGGGCACAAGGCGTTCAGCCAGCTGGCCGCGGCCGATCTCGACGTAGAAGCGCAGCAGGCGGAGCAACGCGATTGTACGTCGGTCGTGGTCGTCGAGTGCGTCGGCGGCAGCGAGTAGTCCGCGAACGTCGGCCCCCTGGGCGCGTCGTCGGCCCCACGCTCGCAGGATGCGCTCCCGTAGCAGCAGCGTATCGAAGTGACGGACGTCCGAGTTGGGCAGGCCCTCCAGGGCCAGCGAGAGGTAGTGGTACGCCTCGCGGTTGCCCGCGACTTCGCGGGCGAGCGCAGCTGCAGCCAGGGCTGGTACCACGGCGTCTTCCAGACGGCCGGCGGCCACCAGATGGTCGGCTATGGGCCCGTCGTCTCGCTCGGAGGCGTAGTCGTGGCGTGCGCGTCGAATCTTTGCTGCGTGCGCGTGCAACCGAGGCATTGCTGTTCGCGGGATGGTGGTCTTGCACGCTTCGTGGAGACTCACCGTGGCGAAACGCATGCTCTCCCCGGGCGAGGGGGCGCCCTCGATGCGCTCAAGCAAGCCCCGACCCATGAGCTTGTCGGCGCGGACATTGATTGTTGCGGTGGTTGTCGGGGAGGCGCCGTCTTGTTGGTCTTGGTTGGTGTCCAGCAGTGCGGCGAGTTCTGTGGGTCGGAACGTCCGGCCCAGGACCGCGGCCGCCTGCAGCACTTCTTGGTCCTGGCGCGGCAGGTCACACAGTCGCTCCTGCAGGGCGGCCTCGATGCTACGGGGCAGCTCGATCTTCGCATCCGGTTGTCGCACCACCAGGTAGCGGCCCTGGCTGTTCCAGCCGATCACGCCCTTCTCAAGCAGCGATGCCAGCACTTGCTCGATGAACATCGGGTTGCCGCCCGTGTGCGACAGGATTTGTGCCGCGAGTGGTTCGACGGCCCGTGGATCTTCGAACCGACGGACGACAAGGGCGTGGCGCGCGTGGTGGTCCAGCTCGCCGAGCACGATCTCTGTCACGTTTGGTTCGCGGCGGACCAGCGCCACCCGCCGGTTGCCTGGGCGCCCGGTGACCAGCCCCATGACCGGGTAAGGCTGGCGCGTCTGGACCCACTCGCGCAGCAACGCGATGGACTGCTCATCGTGCAGATGGATGTTTTCGATCACCACCAGGACCGGCCGACCGCGGGCCAAGCCGGTAATCAGGCGTCGGACGAGGCGCCAGAGGCGGTCCCGGCGGCGCGAAGCATCGATGTCGCGCCCGGCCGCGTCGGGGAGTCCCAGCGCGTGGGCGAGAGTTTCGGCCAGCTGTGAGGCGTCTTTGACACTGTGGCGCTCCAGTTTACTGGTGATCTCCGCGGCGGTCGTTCGATGACCGATGTCCAGAAAACGCGCAAGCAGGTCAAGGAACACGCCGAAGGGCACGTTGCGTCGTGACCAACTGCCGGACGCACGCAGCACCCAACACGCGGTCCGCGGCATCGAGGCGACCAGGCGTTCGACCAAGGCGCGTTTACCCAAGCCAGACTCGCCGATCACCAACACGGATCGAGACTGACGGCGTCGGATCGCGTCAGCAAAGGTGTCGCGGAGGGTCTTGAGTTCGAGTTCTCGCCCGAACAGCACGTTGCGGGCGCCGGGGGCGAGGTGCACGCGTCCCTCGGCCTCGCGCGCAGGCCCGAGCAGGGGGGCAACGTGCTCGAGTTCTCGGTCGATGCCCGACGCACTTCCGGTCGAGGTGCTCGAGTCGACGAATCCGCCGCCCCCAAAGCGCCACGTCCGCGACAACGCCTCCACTAGGTTGCCGGAGACCATCACCGGACCCTCCATATAGCGACGGGCGATGCGTTCGAGTTGAGACTCGACACTGGGACGCAGCTCTACCTGCATAAAGCCCGACCCGTCGCGTTGCACGATGGCGGCCGCGTTGGCCACCACAAAGCCTAGCCTCAGGCGGGGGGCTGCTTCCCCTGCGTCGTCCCGAAGGGTCAACGCCACCCGAAGCGCACGTTCTGCGTCGTCTCCGGTGCGGAGCAACGTGCCGAACGCGAGCACCAAGGCCTGGTCGTCGTCACGCAGGACGAACGCGTCACGCTTGAACGCGACGTCGCGTGCCAGGGAGACGAATGTGCGAGGGTCGGCGGGTCGGTCGTCGCTTCCCGAGCCGGGACGCGTCCGCAGTGCGATGAACACAACGACGATGCGCTGGCGCTGACGTCGGTTCGCGATGTCTTCGGGGGCGGCGCCAGTGTCTGGGTCGGCGGCCGATGCTGAGCCGGACGCGGATCCGTCGTCGATGGCGCGAAGGTCCCAGTGGCTCGGCCGTTGCGGCCGGTAGTACTGCGTGACGAAATTAGAGAGCACCTCGTCGTCGACGACCGGATCTGCGCCATGCAGGTAGGCCGCCAGGGCCGCTTGTAGTGCGCGGGCGCTCGGGTAACGCTCGTCTGGGTCGCGGGCTAGGCAACGGTCGACGATCGCTGCGAGATCCGGAGACACATCGGGGGCGACCTCGAGTAGGGGGCGAACCGCTTCCGCGCGGACCTGCTCCAGTGCCGCGAGGCGGTCCTTGGTGCGGTACAGCAACCGGCCGGAGATAAGCTCGTGCAGCACGATGCCCAGCGAGTAGATGTCCGATCGCGGGTCGACCGGTTGCCCGTGCGCCTGTTCGGGGGACATGTACGCGACCTTGCCTTTGATCGTCTCGGCGTCGCCTTGGTGCGAGGGCGAAGCCATCGCCAGCTCGATGTTGCCGAGTCGCTCGAGCGTGTGCGCGCGCGTGCGCGCGATGCCGAAATCGAGGATCTTAACCTGGCCTTCGGCGCTCACCATAATGTTGTGTGGCGAGGCGTCGCGATGGACGATGCCCAACGGTTTTCCGAGGTCGTCGGTCTTGCGATGTGCGTACGCGAGGCCGGCGACGACTTGGTGGGCGATGTACGCGGTGATGACCGGGGGGAAGTTGTCTCCGGCGCGGCGAACCGCGTGATACAGCTGCATCAGGTCGATGCCCTCGACGCGCTCCATCGCGAGATAAAAGTCGCCTTCGACCTGGCCGAAGTCGAAGACCTGCACAATGTTGGCGTGGTTGAGCGACAGGGCGATCTTTGCCTCGTCGACGAACATCCGCATGAACTCGCGTTGGTCGGCGAACTCGCGTCGGATCCGTTTGACCACGACGCGTTTCTCGAGACCTTCCGCGACACGAACGGTCGCGGCATAGACCTCTGCCATCCCGCCCTCACCGATGAGGTGGGTCAGGACGTAGCGGCCGAAGTCGTGGGGCAGGGAGAGCAAGAAAGTCCCCTAGAGTGCCTCGATCACGAGGTTGTCGAAATGCGTTTCGGCTTCCCAGCCGGAGAATGCAAAGTGATTGTTGTGGTCGCCCCGGAGAGGCTTGTCGTCTTCGAGGATGAGGATCTCGGCCCCGTCCACTTCCCACCGGAGCTCGCCCGCACTGCGGGTGATCGAAAAGTGGTAGCGGCGCCCGGGTTCGACCTTGGGCTCCGAGGTGGTCTGGCGGTCGCGCCCGTGCTCGCGTTTGCGGCAGATGGCGTTGAGGCTGTTGTCCCAGCCCCCAAAAATGAGGACGTATCCGGTTGCCACGTAGTTGAGCGACTTCGCGACCGATTCGCCGTCTCCCGCCAGCTCGACCTTGATGTCGCCTTCGTCGGTGCTCGCCCATGCGTCGAATTCGATCCTGACGTCATCAGGGAGCGCCTGTCGCAGCCACACGGGGCGGTTGTTGAGTCCCGAGAGTTTGAGCAGGCCGTTGTCGATACGGACCCCCGCACCGTAGGTCACGTTCCATGCGCTCGACAGCGCCTCGCCATCGAAAGCGTCGCGGAAAATGACCTCGCCCCCCACGGCCCGACTGCTGTAGGTGCGCGGGACCTCTTGGCAGCCCGCGAGGACCAGGGTCGACAAGCTGAGAGCGGCAGCGATCGATTTTACCATGTTCGGCCCTGTGGATCGGGGGACAGCAGGCGGCGAAGTCTATCGCGCCAGGCCTCGGGGAGACCGCCGGGCACCAGATCGCGGACGTCCAGTGTCGCATCCAAGCGGTCGAAGATCTGCGGCAGAGGGGCGGGGGCGCACGACAGCTCAAGCAAGACAACGCCCGCGGAGAACCAGTCCGAGGCCGGCGTCGCGCGCGGTCCGGCGGCACGCAGCTCGGGTGCGAGGTATCGCAGCGTGCCCGCGTTGGGGCCGACCTTGTCGGGATCGGTGCCGATCGCCAGGCCAAAGTCCGCCAGCGCAATGGGCGAGCCACGCCCGCGTCGTCGCACCAAGATGTTGGCTGGCTTGACGTCGCGGTGCACGGCGCCTGCTGCATGCACTGCGCGCAACGCCGCGCCCAGTTCCTTGCCGATTCGGGGCACGTCGTCTTGATTCACGAGGCCGCGTCTCAGCGCCAACCTCAGAGTACCGCCGCGGCACAGATCCATCGCGATAAAACGCTGGCGTGGCTGCGCGTCCAGCAGGGCCACGACGTAGGGACTGCGCACGCGAGCTAACGTTGCGGCCTCAGTAAAAAACCGACGCTCCAACACCCTGACCGGGACGGCGCTTCGTCGTGCATCCGGCTCCAGTAGGCGTTTGATCGCCACATGGCGGCCTACACGACGATCGTATGCCTCGTAGACGACAGCGTGGCGGCCCCGTCCCAAGGGTCGTGACAACTCGTAGCGGTCGCCGCCGAGCGCGTGGGCGAGCTCGAGGTCTTGCAGACCGTCAAGCAGCGCGAGGCCGCGGCTGCGGTGCTCGGGCGCGATGCCCTGACGCTCGAGAGCAGCCACGGCGTCCGAGAAGCCCGAACGTCCGCGCGGATGGTCGACGTCGACCGCGAGCACGGCCTCGAAGTGCCGCAAAGCCCCGGCTGCGTCGCCCACTTCGAGCAGCGATTCGCCCAGCAGCAGGTTGCCGGTCGTGAAGGGTCCACCGATTGCGGTCCGTCCCTGGTCTACGTCGGGAAGGGCGAGCGCGGCGCGGCACAGCCGGACACCCAGGTCCAGTGCGAGCGCGTCCATCAACTCGCGCGAGACCAGCAACGCAATCGCGCCGCGCGGACGGTCGTGCAGCGAACTGGCCATCGCCACCAGCGCGCCGCGTAAGTAGCCGGCATGGGACAGCGCGCGCAGCTGGCCGTCGATCACATCGGCCGGGGCGTCGTTTGCCAGGTCGTGGACCAGCGCCGCCAACTCGGGCAGCTCCTCGGGATGTGTCGCGCCTTCACCGAACCGATGCACGATTTCTTCGGCGACGCCCCATAGCGGGATGTCACCGGAGTCGCCGGCCATCTCCACTGCCCAGTCGACCGTCATCTCAGGTCACAACCTCCAGCGTCAGCGGGGCGTCGGCCAACGCGAGGTGGTCGCCGAGCAAGAGTTCGACGACCTGCCCGGGTGCCAAGTCGCGACCACCCAGCGAAAACCCCACGCCGCTCGCAAAGTCCAGCAGCACCCAGTCGCGATCAAAGAGCAGGCGCGCGGGCACCACAACCTCTGGCGCGAGCACCAGTGGTCCGCCTGCAGGCAAGTACAGACTCCACACCTGCGGTCGAGACCTCGCTTGGGACAAACGCATGAGAGCCCCGTAGGCGTGCCCCTGCGGCCCCTTGACGGGGACAACGGTCACCGAGGCGGCCATGCCTAGCCCGAGCTCACTGGTGGTGTGGATCGGCTCAGGGACGCCCGGGTCCAGCGGCAGCCCGTCCCAGAACGTACCGACCTTGGACCCAAGATCTGTGGCCACGAGCGTCGGGCCTGTCTCGCCGGAAGTGTCCAGCGACAGCTCGACATGATGACGCGACAGTCGCGCCCCGGGCACCACGAGGTCACAGTCGGGGGCACGGCCGATTCGAAAACGGCTTTCGCTGTGGATCTGCGTCAGGCCGTGGTTCCACTTGAGCGTCAGTCGCGTGCCCCGAGGCCGTGCTTGCTGAAGCGTGCGCAGTCGCTGCGCCACGGCCGGCGCCAACGCTCGGCCGAATCGCTCCCGCCTCGCCACGTGTTCGGTCAGCAGAACGTGGGCCTCACGGCGTTGTCCGTCCGCGATGGCCGTATCGACCTGCCGCACCAGCTCGGTCAGTTGTTGGTCCTCAGCGTCACGCCGCTCCAGGACCGCCAGCACCAATTCGAGCCGAGCTATCTCGCCGCCACGTTCGTACGCGCGGGCGGCCAGGTCGAGCAGCCCGAGTCCTTCGTACAACTCACCCGCGCTCGCGCCATCGTCGGCTTCCTCCAGCGCACGGGCGGCTTCCAACCGCAGGCCCCGCTGACGGGCGGGGTCGTCGTCGTCGGTCCGGGCCTCGGTGAGTAGCGCCTCGGCCAACGCGTGGTGCAGCGCGCGGCCAGCCGGTGTCGTGCCGGGGTTGCGCGCGCAGCCCTCTCGCAGCGTATCGAGTCGCTCGCCTTGGTCGCGAACGGTCCGCGCGTGTTCCATGCGCAGCACGGCGGCCTGCGCGTGCTCCCCCGCGTACTCGAAAACCCGGGCGGCT
>JAESSZ010000420.1 GCA_016763875.1 Nannocystaceae bacterium | reverse complement strand
CGAGCCCGTCCGACACCGACAACAACGCCGTTCGCGGGCACCTGCCAATCCGTGTACGAAATTCGGAATCGAATGCTGTCCCGAGTGCACACCCTACTTGTCCACCAGTCACGAAGTGGACGGAAGAACTCCGCGATGCCCGTAACAGCTCCAATCACCGACAAGACCACTGTCAATGCAGCTTGGCTCGTACTGACGCTCGCGGCTTGCGATCTCGACCTCGTGTCGGTAACCAATGCACCCGACGACCGAGCGATCGGGATCATGGTGGACGGCGTCGATGTGGCAAGCGGCACGGTAGTCGACGACTCGACCTACGACATCGATGCTCCGATTCTGTTCCTCGAAAACCTCAGGAGCGACGCCGCCGGAGACAGCGAAGTTGTGGTCTTCACAAACCGGCGACCTCCCGCGCTCCTTGACCCGGCCCCGTGGACACCCGGCCGAGACGTCGCCAAGGTACAGCTATCCAATGAGCTAGGCCTCGCCGTGACCGTGTGGATCGTGAAGGGACCGTTTGACGATCAGCGCGCTCGCGCGATCGATGCTTGTGTCACGACGTCATCGATTTGGAACAGCGAGCGGATGGGAGCTGGATTTTCGACATTCAGCATCAAAGACGCGACTGGCGACGGCGAGGCAGACAACTATTTCGACTTCGACTGTTCGATGCGGGTCGACCTTGAAGACGACATCGGTCGCGATGCGGGGCGGATCAACATCTACTACGTCGGAACGGTTGATGGCGGCGTCGGACGCGGGCAGGCCTGTAGCATCGGGAGTGATTTTGTCGCGATGGCCGAGCGCACCGGCGACGAACTGCTCTCCCACGAACTGGGACACAACTTCGATCTCCTGCACATCAATGGGCTCGCCGACTTCGACCAAACTAACATCATGCACAACGCAAGCAGCACGCGATCGTTCGTGACCGAGGGCCAGCTCTTTCGCGCTCACTTGCGCAGCGGGAGCGCGCTCAACGATACCTACGGCGCTAGGCCGGGTCTCCCGCTCCGCGAGTGTGCACACACCGCGGCGAATTCGAAGTGCCCGGGGATCGGCAAGCGTATATGGGCCGATGGCACATTTCCCGCAAACTAGGAGACGACGATGAAACGAAACAAGGACCGGGCAACTCAAGCCTTCGTAGCGGTGTTCATGCTCGCGATCGTGGGGTGCGGCCCCAAGCTAGCGGGGACCACCGTCACCCCGACCACGGGGCCCCAGTCACCGCAACCGCGCAAAGTGACCACCACGGCGGCGGGCATCGCCTCGTCTTGGCTGTGGTTGGACTGCAGCCAGGGCGACAACCCACAGCTCCAGAAACAGGTGGCCAAGGCGGCCACGGTGCTCGAATCGCTGTTTATGGCGGCGTACCGTGACGGTCCTCCCAAGGCCGAGGTCGCCAGAATCGAAGGCGCGCTCCGAGATCGATTCGCGGCCCGCAAAGCCACACTCGTAACCGGGGTCGGCCTTAGCAAGCGAGACAGGAACTGGCGCTCGGCCTCAACGAAAAAATGTTTGTTGCGCGCGGGATTTCCGATGCCGCGGCGAGTTATCGCAGCCAAGCTCTGCTTGGCCTCGGCCTCGTGGCGTCGGAGAGGGCACTGGCAACCCTGGCCACAGTTGCTGCGGATCCGACCTCGGAGTTTCGCAGGACCGCGACCCGGGCGTTGAAACGCCCACCACCCGGATGACTTGCTGACCGACTCGGTTCGCGTCTTGACCGTCTCCAGCGCCGAAACCGACGCACCATCGTTGACCACGGACGAGAAGGCCCTATGATGGAGATTGTGAGCCAGGTGACCATCGCTGCGCAGGTGGGAGCGTCCTCCACTTCGGACGCCGCCCTGGTGGTGAGAGAGCGAACGTATCTCCCGTCGTTGAGCTACGACCCTCGCTACCAACGAGCGTTGGCGCGCTCCAAACGCGCCGACGCAGACACGCTCGCCATCCTCTTGGGAGGTGCTGCGGGCGCCACGGCAAGTGTTGTCTTGCTTCAGGGCCTTGCTGGGACGGCGCCGGCCACAGCCTCTCTCGGCGTGGCTGTTGGGGCAGGCGCACTCATTGGAGCGGTTCTGGTTGCGCGGATGATGACGAAGCTACGTCAGTAGCCCCTCACCGCTTCGTCTCTCAGCCGCACGACCTTCTCACGGGGCTTCGATACCGGTGTCCTCGGCGCCACGGTCTTGCTCCGAGCCATCTCAACCTAACTACTACCTCGGCCGTTCCGACCCTGCGGCCGTCGTCCAACGTCGCAGGTGGTGTGCGAAGGCCCGGCTCAACGGATCGTCGTGCCGTTCAACGTAGGAGGCGAACGTCTCGAAGTCGATGCACCGATCCTCACCGGAGGCCGTGGGCTGGATGTAGATGACCTCGATGGGCGGGTCCGACTCGGCAACGTTGATCTCCGCGAGCTTCTGTTTGAGGCCGGATCGCGGCGATGGAAACACAAAGTCGTCCAGGTCAGCGGGAACGTCGAGATGTCCCTGCGCAACAAGGGCAGAGACGAGGTGGTGGTACTTCAGGCGGGCGGTGGTCGCCAACACGATTTGGCGAATCCCGTCGACAATGGCGCGGAACCCGACTTCGACAGAGCGACTCAGATACTCATCCTGTTCTGGTCGCCGCAATCCGAGGTCGGTCTTGAGTTCGACGAAGTAGACCTTTGATCCGTCTTTGGCGAACAGACAGTAGTCGAGTTTGACGGACTTGTTCGTCGGGCGGTCAGGCCAGATGAGGTCGCGTTTAATCGGTAGCTCGGGGATGATTACCTCCGCCAGTTCCGTCTCGGTGAATGACGCGACGACTTCGCGTATGTAGATAGCGAAGAAAATATCGGCCCTACGTTCGAGTTGATACGCGGGGAAGTGTCGCCATCGATCTAGGGTGTCGAAGAGGGTGAAGATCGGATCGGGCTCTGACATTGCGACAATGCAACGCTAGCACTTGTCCGACTGCTCCCGAGCAGGGATGCTCAGCACCGTGGTCCAGTACGCCGTCATCCGCACCAACAAGGACAAGCGCTCGTTCATTTTGAAGGAACTTGAGGCCGGCCGGCTTCGTCAGGGGTGGGGGTGGCTCCCCGAACAAGACCTTCGCCTGCTGCACGCCAAGAAGGCGCGTGGCGAGAAGCTGACCGACAAGGAAAAACCGGCCTGGAGGAACCGTCGAATGTTGGCCGACACCTGGAACGGGCTGCAGCGCGGCGACATTGTGGTCTCGCCAAACCTGCCCGAACAAGGTCGGTGGGTTCTCTTGGTCGTCGATGGCGCGTACGAGTACGACAGCGGGAACGGCAACGACTACCGCCACGTGCTACCCGTCAGACCGCTGAGGACCGCCGACGGAAACATCGCCATCGTCGACCCGGGCGGATTGCTTGTCGACGCTCGGCTGCGAGGGACGATGCGCACGATGAGCCGGATATGGAGCATCGACCACTTGGGTGAGGCGGTGGCCACCTTGGTCGCGGCGATCAACGGCGGCGTGGACGTCTCTGTCGGGCTCACCGCCGCCGAGCGACGAGATGGCTTTTTCGGAGGCGTGCGAGAGGCAATCGAGGATCTGACCTGGACACGGCTGCGGGCGAGCTACCGTGGCGCGGAGTTCGAGGACCTCCTGGTGCCGGTCCTGGAGTCGGCGTACGGCAAAGGCACCGTGAAACGGCACGGCGGGGCTGGGGAGCACGGTGCTGACCTCATCGTCACGAAAGAGGGGGCGCTCGGTCTAACGTTCAAGACCGCCATCCAGGTCAAGATGTACGACGGAATCCTGGATGACCTGCACCCCGTCGCGCAACTTCGGGAGGCACGTGCGAAGCACGGGGTACATGCGGGCGTCCTCTTGACGACCGCGAGCGAGGTGAGTCCTCGGGTCATCGAAGCGCTTGAGGAACTCCGACGAGAACTCCAGATCGACATCCAGGCATGGACCCGGCCCGACGTTGTTCGCCTGCTGTTGGCGCACCTGGGACGGCGAGAGGAGACACCGTGAACGACGAAACGGTCGGCGGTAGGCCACCGCTCGTGAACGGTCCTGCCGCCCGCAACAACCGCCCGCCCCACACCCAGCGTCAATCAGCCGCACGCACGGGCACCGAGTCCGCAACCAACTCCCCAGTCTCCAGGTGGTAGCACAGCCCCTCAAGTGCAACGCCGAAGATCTTGCCAAATACCCGCTTCATCATGACCTGGTCGAGCAACCAGCCGATTGGACCGAACTTGATATCGTAGTCGATGGAAAATGTGACCTCGGTTGCCTGCGCGGATTGTTCTGCGATCCGGATCGTGACGACCGCTTTCCTAAGGAGCGGGAGCTCGCTCATCTCCATCGTGGTGAAGTGCAGTTTCGACTCTTCGATCACCGTCTCGACGACGCTGTTACCGTCCTGAAACTCAACGCGACGAGAGGCCCCAACGCCAGTACTGTGGTCGGTGAGGACCGACGCTCGTGCGACGTTGGGATGCCAATCCTCAACAGCGCGCATCTCAGATATCGCCGCCCAGGTTGCGGCGATGGAAGCGTTGATGAGGCGTTTTCTTTGCACTTGATTTCCCATCTTGGGCGCCTGCTTTGTGTGGGGCACACCTGAGCGGGTCGAAATCCTCGTTCTCGAAGCGTGAGTGGAAGCGGTCCCGATTTCGTGTGTGGTGGTCATGTCGTTTCTCTTGGGGGTGAGCTGAACTGCCCACTCACCACGGAGACACATGGCCGACCCCGACTGTGACCGTAGCTGCGATCTTTTTTGATCTGAGTGAACGCGGCCCTGCCGAAATCGCGCAAGACGCCGTAATCACTAACTTTTACGAAGGCGCGGCCTCAATGCGAGGAGGGCAGCAGACCGCCGAGCGCTGTGTCCTCGAGCATCGTCGACAGCCGCTCCGCCAACTGTTGAGGATCCGAAAACGGGTGCTCCCGGTACAACGCCGGGTAGTCGTTGGTCAGCTTCTCGTACACGACGCTCGCGTTGTGCGGGGCAACTTGGCCGATCGATGCGATGCGATCGCGCTGGAACTTGAGGTCGTTGCGGTCGACGAACCCGGCTTGCAGGAACGTTCGGGTCTTGCGGGCGCAGCGGCAAGGGTTGCTCTTGTCGATGAGCCCGCACTGCCCGTTCATGAAGTTGTGCAGGTCCGCCCGGGCTCGCTGCAGGCGCTTTCGGAATGTGGCCGAAGCCACGTCGAGAATCTCGGCCGCCAACGTGTCCGGCAGCTCGAAGACCGAGCCGAGCACGTACGCCAGACGCTGGTCGCGGCTCAAGCGCAACAGCATTCCGGTCATGCACGCGGTCATTGCCTCCTCAACCAGGAGTTCACGCTCTGGCAGTGGGATGTCGTCCAGATCGTTGTCCGGCGCAGCTCGCAGTCCGGCGCCATACTCCTCGAAGCTGCCAATGTGCTCCTCTGCGGGGGAGCGCTTGGCGTTGAGCAAGTGGTGGAAAGCAACGCGGTACAGCCATGTGCGAAACGAGCTGCGTCCTTCGAAACTACCGATCCGCCCGATGACCTTGATGAAGACATCCTGGGTCGCGTCTTCGGCGGCAGCTGGATTTCCCATCATGCGCACTGCGATGTTGTAGATCCACGGCCGGTGTCGCTCGACCACCTCGGTGAGCGCGGCGCGATCGCCCTTCTTCGCTGCTGCAACGACAGTCGGATCGTCTTGATCTGCGAATGGGTTCAACTGGACTCCGAGCCTGCAGGCACTAAATCACGAGCACCTGCCCAAGCACAATCGCGCAAGCACCTGCATCGGTGTCGATGTCACCTAGTCCTACCACCTAGCGACCTAGCGGTACGGCTCCCCGCCTTCTTTGTACGGAAGCAGCGTCCTGTCCAAGAACTGCTCAATCAAAACACGCTGCGCTTTGCGACGGCCGCGGCCGCGAACGAGCAAGACCACCGATGACAGGAGCAGCGGTGCACAGATCGCTGCGTGCAACGCAACGTCGGCCCCACCTGTAAAGAACACAACCACCAGCAGCACTACGCACGCGATCGTGGCCGTTGCAATGGTCCCAACCGCTCGAGCTCGACTGTTACTCGGAGCCGGGCCCAGCGCCTCCGTGACGCTCAGCTCGGTGCACGTTGCCGAGAGGCGTCGCATTGCCACCTTCAGGTAGGGGCGCGAAAGCTCGACCGGGAGGGTGGACCCGGCGGCCTTGTCCCCGACGTAAACATCAAAGCCATGCTCGGTTAGCTTCGCTTCGTAAGCATGATTTCCACCGTCCGGCAGCTCCCGATCGCGCCACTTGGCGGGCAACGAACTCGGCGTATCGAGCCGCCCGTCCGAGAACACATTCGCTTCTTTCCGCACCACCTCTGCGACTTCAGCGATGGATAGCCCCACCTGGTGGATCCGCACGCTGACTGCATCCGTGCGAGCCTCTCGGACGGCAATGGCGGTTGTTGGCTCCGTGCGGCTGTCGTCTGTCGGCAATGCCCGCGCTCTCAACGGCGGCAATACTACCACCGTGCCGACTGGGTGCGTGTCCCCCGCTTGCCAGCCACCAGCGCGCCGCAAAAGTTGCGCTGCGCTCGCTCAGGCGGACGCACACTCAAGGGTTGATGGCATCTCGAAACTTCAGCCACATCTTGGCGCCCATCGACTTTGCGCCCGCGACACCGGACGACAAGGCCTCCGGGACTGCCTTGGCAATCGGCGATGACGGCTGGGTCGTCGTCAGCCCGGCTACGGTGAGGTGTCTTGAGTTGGCGTGTGTCCTTGCGCCTGGCGGACACGTGACGCTGGTGCACGCGACACCCGATCCGCTCGCCGCTGCCCTCTACTGGCCTAGCGACGGCTCGTGGGCAGCTTCGCAAGGCCCGGCCGAGCTCGACGAAGCCGCGCGCGAACGGGTCACCGCGTTTCTGCAACGTCTCGCCAAGGCGCACTGCCACGG
>JAESSZ010000041.1 GCA_016763875.1 Nannocystaceae bacterium | reverse complement strand
TGGTGCAGTCATCCGAGCCGGTGCACTGGCCGCCATTATCACAGTCTGGGCAGTCCGAGCCGCCGCAGTCGACATCGGTTTCCCCGCCGTTGTTTGCGTTGTCAGAACAGGTCGGAGTCTGACAGACGCCAGCCGCACACACGCTACTGGTGCAGTCAGCGAACGAGTTGCACTGCTGAAGGTCGTTGCACGGCGGGCACCCCCCGCCGCAGTCCACGTCCGACTCGGTCCCGTTGAGTGCAAGATCGCTGCACGTAGGGATCGTGCACGAGGCGGTACAACTGGCGGTCTCGCCGCCTTCGTCGCACGCCTCACCCGCCACCGGGTTGAACACCCCGTCGGGGCAGCTGGAAGCCGTGCAGTCGGCGTTGCACGTCGTTGAGTCGCCCGCGTCATCGCAGGCTTCACTGAGCTGGTTGGCCACCCCGTCGCCGCAGATGGCCACCGCGCAGGTGTCGTTGCCATCGCACACCCCGCTGTCGCAGTCACCTGCGCCCTCGCAGTCCTCACCCGCCCCGCAAGGGTCACAATCATCACCGCCGCAGTCCGTATCGGTTTCTCCGCCGTTGGTGACGGCATCGTCGCAGGCCGGGGCCAGGCACACTCCCAGATCGCAGACGGCGCTTTCACAGTCGCTCCCTACGTCACACGACTCGTCGTCGGTGCACGCATCGCAGACTCCGCCACCACAATCGATGTCGGTTTCCTCGCCGTTTTGCGCGGCATCGAAGCAGTCAGGCGTCGTGCAGATGCCCGTGTCGCACAGCGTGCTGCTGCAATCCTCGCCGTCGCTGCAGGTCTCGCCAGGTTCACACGGCGCACACTCGGGCCCGCCACAGTCGATGTCGGTCTCCCCAGCGCCGAGTTTACCGTCGATGCAGGTGCCCGGGACGCATTGCCCCGCGTCCTCGTCGCACGCGTTGGACTGGCAGTCGCTATTGTCGCTGCACCCTTCGCCATCGGGGCAAGTTCCGCAGTCCGGGCCGCCACAGTCAGGGCCGGTTTCCTCGCCGTTGACCACCGCGTCGCTGCAACTGGCGACCTCGCAGCTCAAACCGACGCCGCAGACCCCACTGTCGCAATCGTCCGCGTCCAGACACGCCTCGCCGTCGGGGCACGCCTCGCAGATATTGCCGCCGCAGTCGACACCGGTCTCATCGCCATTGACGACGGCGTCGCTGCAACTGGCCGCGTCACACGTATCCGCTGCCCCGCACACGCCGCTGTCGCAGTCCTCCGACTCGTTGCACGCCTCACCGTCGCTGCACGACTCGCAGTCGGGCCCGCCACAGTCAACGCCGGTCTCGCTGCCGTTGCTGGTGCCGTCGCCGCACGTGGGCGCATCACACGTCCCGTCCGTGCCGCACACGACACTCGTGCAATCGTCGTTTTGGCCGCAGCCTTCGCCATCATCACAGGGCGCACAGTCGCTCCCACCGCAGTCGATATCGGTCTCCGACCCACCGAGTTTGCCGTCGCTGCACGTCGGTGCCACGCAGACCCCGGCTCCTTCGTCGCATGCCGCGGATTGACAGTCCTCGTTGGCGAGACAGCCCTCGCCGTTGTCACACGCTTCGCAAACTTCACCACCGCAATCGATGTCGGTCTCGCTGCCATTTTGCAGCGTGTCGTCGCAGGCGACCGCGGTGCACACTTCATCGAGGCACACCAGGCTCTCGCAGTCGGCGTTCACCCCACACATCTCGCCGTCGGCGCACGCATCGCAGGTTGAACCGCCACAGTCGAGGTCGGTCTCCTCGCCGTTTTGCTCGCCGTCGTCACACGCAGGCTGCGCGCAAGTACCGACGTCGCAAAAACCGCTGTCGCAGTCCGTGCCCTCGACGCACGCCTCGCCATCGGCGCACGCGTCACAAACGTCACCACCACAGTCAATGTCTGTTTCCGCCCCGTTGCGATCGCCGTCATCACACGTTGGGTCCAACGCCCCGGTTGACGTCGAGCCGCCGTCGCTCGAGGACGAGGAGCCCGTGCTGGATGAGGCCCCCGTCGACGCGCTGTCGGTGGCCGTCGTGTCGGCGGGCCCTCCGTCGGACGTGCCGGTGGAGTCCGTCGGCTCCCCCACCTGCGGCGTGGTGGTGCCGCCCAGTGTCGCGCCTTCAGTCCCCGTGTCGGCATCGGCGGGAAGCACGACGTCGTCATCTGGGCACCCGAGCAGTAGTGCGGCGGCCGCCAGCAGCCCGAAGAAACCTGGTCTCCTGGTGCGATGGCGAGTGGTGTTGGATCTGGGCCTGAGAGATCGACTAGACAAAGACATAGGGGGGTCCCGTCATGATGCCCGGAAGGCCCACAATGAGTCACACCTACACTGCGCGCGAATTCGCGCCAAAGGCGCACATCTGCGTCAAGGTGCGCGAACATCGTTCGTTTGCCACCAGCCGGGCGATGTTCTCCCGCCTACCCTCTTGACGGTAACCCGCGGTCGGCACAGGGTGCCGGCCGCGTGGCCGGTTCCAAGTCCAGTGGTGAACCTCCGATGGATCGACTCGAAGACTCTGCGGAGTCTGAGGAGCGCGATGCGCCGCCGGTGCGGCAGTCCAGTCGACAACATCGCACCGAAGTCGAAGCGTACGCGTTCCTCGCCACCACGCTCGTCGGACTCGCCCCGCACAAACTAGAGGACGTCCCGCTCGAACCCGAAGTCCGGCGTGAAATCATCGCCTGTCGACCCTTCCGCAAGAACGCCAAGATCCGGCAACTACGACGGATCGCAACGCTGCTGCGACGCGTCGACTTCGATCAGCTGAAGGCAGCCATCGAGGACGCGGCCGTTGGCAGCAGCACGCGGCGTCGCTGGGACCGAGAATGCGAACGTTGGCGGCAGCGACTGCTCGACGAAGGAGACGTCGCACTCAATGACTTCGTCACGGAGCACCCCGAGGTCGATCGCCAGCAAGTCCGCCAACTCGTGCGCGCCGCCCACCGAGGAGACCCGACGAGTGGCAAAAGCAAACAGGCCACGCGTGCGCTTCTGAAAACAATCAGGACCGCGACCAGGACGCTTCCCACAATGACGGCCACGGATGCGGCCGACGCTACGGATGACACCGACGTCACCGATGACGCGGACGCCACCGATGACGCGGACGCCACCGATGACGCGGACGCCACCGATGACGCGGACGCCAC
>JAESSZ010000419.1 GCA_016763875.1 Nannocystaceae bacterium | reverse complement strand
CTGCGTCGGGGAACATCAGCACGGAGAAGTGGAACCGAGCGCCAGCATTCTCTTGAATCGCGCCGCCTGTACAGTCTGCGGCCGTCGCAGAAAGGCAGTAGTCGAACTCAAGGCTCATAGTCCACGGTCGATCGCGGAAGCCATCGCCGATGTTGCGGCCTTCCAAGCGCACCAGGTCGTGCATCATGCCGACTGGGTTGTCCATATCGTCGCGCAGCAGCGCGTCGCCGGTCAC
Source organism: Nannocystaceae bacterium (assembly GCA_016763875.1). Classification (GTDB taxonomy): domain Bacteria; phylum Myxococcota_A; class Polyangia; order Nannocystales; family Nannocystaceae; genus JAESSZ01. Next base: position 8,326 of record JAESSZ010000419.1, on the reverse strand, counting down.
CAGCGCATCGAGTTCGACATCGTTGAAGTTGTTGGACGTGACCGAGTAGTTGAACCCGAAGCTGCAACTGTTGGTGCCACACGAGTCCTCATCCACGACGGTGAAGTGAGGATCGCCGGGCATTCCCAGGGCGAAACTCGCGTCCGGATTAAACGTGCCGATCATCGGAGCCAACGTATTGTCGTCAACGCCGGAGTGCGCCACGCGGACGTCGTAGAAGTCGCCCGGATCATCGTTGGTGATGCAGTATGGGACCCAGACCTCAACGCCTGATTGCGAGCCGCGCATCATGACGACCCAGGTGCCAAAGCGAATGTCCTGGAACGTCCCTTCGATCTCGCAGCTGTCTGCGCCGACAGAGTGCCCGTCGGGCATTCGGCCGTTGCCGCGGCCGCCAGGGCCCGCGCATACAATCTCGGTTCCGTCGCCAGTGCCGGGCACGATCGCGTCCAGCAGACTCTGACTGCCGGACAAGCAGCCCGGCGGGTTGACATCGAGGTCGACAGCCAACTGGCCGTTGATGTCGATCGCGCACGTCGTCGTGCCTGTGGCCCCGTCGCCATCGGTCACCATGACATCGAATGAGCCGCCGTCTTCGGCTTCCGGTATGCCAGTGATCTCACCGCTACTTCCCTCGATGGTGAGGCCCGCCGGAACGCTGGCCCCGTCGGGGAAGACAAAGGTGTAGTTCTCGTCGCCGCCCGAGGCGTCCACTGTGAACGAGAACGCCGCGCCGACCGCCGCCAGGGGCAACTCGTCGCAGTTGACCATCAGTTCGCCGCTCGCGGTCTCAGCCGACGAGTCGTCGTTGAGCAGGAAGTTGCTCGGGGCTCGCAGGTCGCTGGTACAGCCCGCCAGTGAGACGGTCAGAGCTGCCAAGAACGGAGTCGTAAGGTGCCGCATCTGCCTAATCTCTGCGCGGCAGCGTATCACGGGCCGCCGCCCCGCTTCACTGACCCGCGCGGACGGCCGCCTCGACCTCCAGCACGCTCTTGGGGATACGCGCGCTGAGTACTTGCGGCCCAGTGGGTGTGCAGAGCACATCGTCCTCGATCCGAATACCGCGGACGTCATCGAACTGTGCGAGTCGGTCGCGATCGAGGGTTTTGTCGGCCAGGAAAGGACCGCACAGGGTCTCGTCGGCAAGCAGCGCGGGCACGATGTACAGGCCCGGTTCGATGGTGACGACCATACCCGCGACGAGATCGCGGTCCAGTCGTAGATATCCGAGCCCGAACTGCTCGCTGCGCGTCCGTCCAGGCGCGTATCCAGCACGGTCGCCCAGATCTTCCATGTCGTGAACGTCCAGGCCCAACACGTGCCCGACGCCGTGGGGGAACAGCAGTGCGTGGGCGCCCCGCTCGACCAAACCCTCGGGGTCGCCGTGAAGGATGCCTTCGTCCACGAGCCCCCGGGCGAGCGTCACGCACGCGGCGAGATGAACGTCGCGGTAACGAACCCCAGGTTTCACGAGCGCTATCGCGTCGAGTTGCGATTGAAGCACGACCTCGTACAGCGCGCGCTGGGTGGGACTGAACGTGCCGCCGACGGGCCACGTGCGCGTGATGTCACTGGCCCAGCCTTCGTGCTCGCCTCCGACGTCCGCCAACAGCAGGTCGTGTCGCTCGAGTTGGCGGTGGTAGCTGGTGTTGTGCAGGATCTCGCCGTGGACGGTGATGATGCTGTTGTACGCGGGGGTCATGCCGCGGCAGGTCAGCTCGCGTTCCATCGCTGCGCGCACGTCGTGCTCGTAAATACCCGCGCGACTCACCGCCATGCCGGCCTTGTGGGCGGCTGTCGTGGCCTCGAGTGCGCGCTCGATCATGGCGACCGCGGCGTCATCGTGGCGCAACCGTTGCTCGATCATCGCGTCCGCCAGTTGCAAGTCCGTGTCGCTGAGCGAAGTGACGCTGGGGGCCGTGGCGCCGGACCACGTTCGCTTCAACAACGCGCACTGTCGGTTGCGCGTGAGCGGGTCGGCGGACGGCAACGTGGCAATGTTCTGTGCGCCCCTCGCCGCGATGACCTCGGCGAGTTCGTCGTCCGATCGCACCGCCGCCACGCCCGTCGCGATCCGGATCTCCTCGAATGTCGGCAATGCTCCGTGCCACAGCGAGTCGTCGGGTGCCCTGGGCGTCATGAACAGCTCGACGCGGTCGCCGTCTATGAACAGCGCCGCGTCGGGAATTGCCGCGCCCGCCAGATACAGGAAGTGGCTATCGGCGCGGTAGGGGTAGACGTTGGCTGGGTAGTTGCGGGAGCGATCGCCGCCAGCAAACACCAGCGCGGGGACTCCGGACAGCTTTTTGGCCACGCTCGCCTGGCGCCGCGAGAAAACACCGGGCGATTGACTGGACAGTTGGCCGGACATCGGGCCCCTTATAGGTGAGGTCAGGGCGGTTTGGCGACACCGGTCGTCCTCGCATAGGCTGTTGGTCGTGGAGTCTGCGCGTTCGGACGAGCCCCGCACTGGGCACAGGGTGAGGGAGTGGCGCGAGTCGGCGGAGGTCACAGGGATCATTCGGCGAATCTGCCGTCCTGACCCGAAGTTCCTGCTCGTCATCACGTTGCTGGCGGTGGCGACGCGTTTGATCTGGGTGCTGTGGATCCACCCGCCCGACGCTTACGTGTTTTCGGACATGAAGAAGTATGTCGACCGCGCCCAGGACCTGGTGGCGCACGGCTTTCGACCCGGCGTGCGCACGCTCGCCTGGCAGACGTGGGGCACACACTACTTGCTGGCAGTGCCTCTGGCGCTCTTCGGTGGCTCGCTCAAGGCCGCGGCCGTGCTGTGGGGGCTCATGGGCGCCGCGGCCGTACCCCTGTCGTACTTGATTTCGTGCCGCGTCAGCGCGCGTGAGTGGATCCCAAAAGCGGTTGGGGTCACGATGTTGTGCTGGTACCCGAGCCTGTCCAACAGCGGGTACTTCCTCGCCGAGGCGCCGTTCTTGTTCCTCCAGTTGTGGGCGAGCTACTTGCTGGTGCTTTTGCTGCAAGACGGTCGCAGGGCGTGGCTCGCTGGTTTCGTCTCTGCCGCAGCGTTTGCCGTGCGACCGCAGTCGGCGGTCTTTTTCCTGTTGGTGCTGCTGTCGTGGGCGCTCAATCGCAATCGGCTGCGACATGTCCTGCCGCGACACTTGCTGGCGGTCGCATTGCCGCTGATGCTTATGGTTGCGTTCTCGTTCTATCGATTCCACGCCCACACCGCGTACTGGGGCGGCGTGGCCGAGAACGCGAACATGAACTTCACCGCGGGGCGCTGTCACAACATCGTCACGCAGGCTTTCAAGACCCAGGCGGCGCTCGACCGTAGTGCGCGGGCCGGCAATACCCGTGACGGTCGCCGAGTCAGTTTGCCCGGATTTCGCGTTCTCGCGCGTACTGTCGACAAGCGGTATCCCGACAGTCTGCTTGGACTACGGCCCGCGTTCGAATCCGAGACGATTCGTTTTGTTGGCTACATCGGAGACCCCGAGAGCCACCGCGAGATCCGGGCGCGCTGTTACGAGCGTACTGGGGCGTTGGAGCAGGTCCGCTACAGCGCGGTCAACGTGGCGCTGCTGTGGTTTGTTGGCCACCAGTGGCCGGAGATCGAGCGCGGCCGCAAGACCTTCTACCCACCGCTGCAAGTCTACCGCTACGGGTACCAGATTCTTGTGTGGATCCCGTCGCTTGTCGGCTTGTTCGCCGGGCTGCTGTGGATCCGACGCCGGCCCGCGTTGACGTTGTGTGCCTGGCAACTGCTGACCTCGATGGGGATCGCCGCGATTTTCTTCGGCTCGATCCGCCTGCGAACGCCCTACGACCCGTTTGCCATCATTCTGGCGTTTGAAGGCTACGTGCTGGCTGTGCCTTGGCTGCGCGCGAAGTTCCGCGGCCGTAGGGTCGCGCCGCGGTCCGAAGAGACCGCGACAGAAGACTGATACGCCCAGTCACGACGCGGTCCAGCGTGGGGACTTGCCCTGTGCCGACCGGTGCGGCATAACCCGCGGCCGTCACTTGTTGATTCGAATCGATGCCACGCGTCCCGCTCCCCGGCAGCTCCAGCCGGCCGTAGACGTACTCAATCGCGGCGGTGTGGTCATCTATCCGACCGACACGGGCTACGCGTTTGGCTGCGCGCTGTCGAGTATCAAGGGCATTGCTCGGTTGCGTCGGCTCAAGGGCATCCACGAAAAACATGCCAAGCCGCTAACGATGCTCGTCAACGAGATCGCCGACATCGGGCGATACGGGCATCTCGGCAACCGGGTCTTTCGCGTCGTCCGACGTATCTTGCCGGGGCCCTACACGGTGGTGCTCGAAGCCAACAGTGCGGTTCCGCGTCAAATGCAGAACCGCTGGCATGAAGTGGGCCTGCGCATTCCGGACCACGCCGTGTGTCGGATGTTGGTCGAGATGCTGGGAGAGCCGCTACTCACCGGTTCGGTGACGCACGCCGAGGACGAGTTCGAGCTTGAGGAGCCCGAGATGTACGAGCAACGCTATGCGCGCGATGTGCAGGCCGTGGTGGACGGCGGCCCGCTGTGGCCCGAGCCCTCCACGGTACTCAAGCTCGTCGACGACGAGATCGAAGTACTCCGCGAGGGCCAGGGGCCCATCCCGGAGTAGTAGGGCGTGGTGTGGCTTGCTTGCGCGAGTCTCGCGGCTGCTGGGCAGGTTCCAGAAAAGACTGCGCTGATGTGTTGGGAGGGACGCAAGGTGTTGGTACGGTGCGTCTATGGCGAACGATGGAGCTGACCAAGAACAGGTCCCGCTCTCGGTGGTGCGAGCGTTCGAGATCACCAACTTCAAGAGCTTCGAAGCCAAACAGACCTTGGATCTCTCGGCGCTGACGCTCCTGATAGGCGCCAACGCGTCCGGCAAGAGCAATGCGGTTGAAGCACTGCACTTGCTTTCGTGGATGGCGACTGGACAGCGGCTTGGGCTCGTCCAATCGGGTGTTAGCGACCACAGGCTTGATATCCGAGGGTCAACTGGCGATCTTGCCAACGTTCCCGGGCGTCGCATGGCCCTTGGCTGCGATGTTGGCGATCCGGACTCAGAGAGTTCGCTCTTTCTCCGGGTGGGGTTTGAGGTTGACGGTGCGGGGTTGCGGATTGTTGACGAGTCTCTGAGAGACACCGACGCACCAGGCTCGATTCCCCTCTACCAAGTGGTTGAGCCGGCGACACAGCACGGGCGCGAGATGTTGGTCGCGTACAACAATTTTTTGCGCGGCCGAAACAAGCCCCAGATACACTGCGTTGATGAACAACCGGTCTTCACCCAGCTGACCACGCCCGCGCGTTTCGAAGCGCGTCACAAGGAGGCGCAGGAGACGATCCCTCCGGCTTGCAGGAGGATCCGAAGAACTCTCGAGGGGATTCTGTTCCTGGATCCCCAGCCGCGGGCGATGCGGGGTTACTCGTTCCGAGAAGAGCATCGCCTCTCGGGAAATGGGAGCAACCTCAGTGGCGTGTTGTATGAACTCATTGAAAACCGCGGTCTCGCGGCTGAAGTTCTCGAGTTTGTGCGCGACCTTCCTGAGCAGGACATCGCTGATGTGGGGTTTGTTGATGCTGCGCGCGGTGACGTGATGCTGCGCCTGTTGGAGAACTTTGGCGGTCGTGAGCAATGGCGAGAAGCGGTGCTGTTGTCTGATGGCACACTTCGCGTGCTGGCGATTGCTGCTGCCTTGTTCTCGGTTGATCCAGGCAGCATGGTCGTGATCGAGGAGATCGACAACGGGGTGCACCCGACGCGTGCTGGCCAGTTACTGGAGCGTATACGCCGAGTCTCCGTGGACCGCGACTTGCGAATCCTGTTGACGACGCACAATCCGGCTTTGCTCGACAAGCTTCCCGTGGCTTCGATCCCCGACGTTGTTTGCTGTTTTCGCGATCCCGACACGGGTACTTCACGGCTGATGACACTTCGGAACCTCGATGGGTACTCGGACCTTGTGGCACGAGGCCCGCTAGGCCGCCTACTGACGCAGGGGGTTGTCGACCGCTTCCTCAAGCGGCAGGCGCAGGATGAAAACTCCCGGCGACAGAACGCGATGGAGTGGGTCTCAGACCACTTCGAGCGTGGGGGAAAATGATCTGTATCGTCGATACCAGCATCTTGTGCGAACTTCTGGAGGTGCCAAATATGAGCGAGAAGCACGTCCAGTTCACGCAGGCGCTCAAGGAGAAGATCAAGATTAGTGAAAGCCTGATAGTCCCGATGCCGGCAATTTTTGAGACCGGAAATCACATCGGGCAAAATGGGTCAGGGAGGCAGCGTCGCAGTACGGCGGAGCGGTTCGCGACGTTTGTGCGTGACGCGATCGATGGGAACGCACCGTTTACGCCGACTCCATTTCCCGATCCCGAGGACATCAACAAGTGGTTGGCTGAGTTTCCGGATTGGGCCGGGACTCAACCCCATGCGTCGCGTGTACATTTGGTCATCTGACGGCCATCTCTCTTGCTACGACACTGGGGAGCCCTCGCCATCTTGAGATCGTGTGGGCCGGGAGGAGCTTTGAACGGCCCGCCGGACCAGCAGCCTGGCGTCACTCCTCTTGCAGCGTCGACAGTGGCGCGGGCGGAAGCTCGACTTTACCGGCCGCGAGCCATCGCTGGCCTTGGCGCATCGCCCGGAGGCGCAGCGTCGCGGTCTGCTCGACGCGCGAGCCGGTGGCAAACGCGAGCTTGAGTTTCGCGGCGCCTTTGGCGGGGACGAGGATTGCCTCGGGAGGTGCCCCAAGATCGCGAAGGTCCAGCGGAAACTCGAGTGAGCCGTACGCGAGCAGAATGCCCTCGCGCGCGATTGTCACGTCGGTTGTGGAGTCGTTGCGCACGGTGAGCCGCAACGCGACACCTTGCTCACGATACTCGGCCCACGTCAGTTCAAGCGCCAGTATGCCCTCAACGGAGGCGTGTGTGCCCGCGGGAAACTCCACCTCCAGGGCCTGCGATTGAGCCGCGCACCCCAGTGAGACGCTGGCGAGCAGCATCACGCCTCGCGCACATGCAGAGAGGGTGGGGGTCATCGCGCGACCATGGTACACGCCTTGGCCATGAAGCTGGCGCTTCCGAGCTTTCAGTACCGGTTCATGCCCGCGATGGGCAACATCATTTTTCCGGCGAACTTCCACCCCGTAGGCACGCAGCGTGGTGCGTCGTTGCTGGTCGATCGCGCTCAGGCGTCGGTGGCTGGTGAGCAGCCCAAGCCAGGTTCGGGTGGCAACTGGTTGGTGGTGGGAAGTTCGGGCGGCTTCGGAAGTGCGGCGCGCATCGTGGCGGGCGTCGTTCGGGGCGCCAACACCCTCGGGCTCTCGCTCGATGGCGTGCCTAACCCCGAAAGCAGCAACAAGATCCGCAAGATCGGCTCACCGGGTTGGCATCGTAATCTCGCCATCGAACGACGGTTGCGACAGCTCGGACTGACGGCGCGCTCGATCAACGGGGACGCCTTCGATCCCGCGACGCGAGCGCAAACGATCGCCGAGATCCGAGAGCACTTCTCCGGGAAGATCGACGGCATCGTCTGGGCACTCGCCGCGCCACGGGCGACCAATCCGCGCACGGGTAAGGCCGTGAAGTCCGTGCTCAAGCCGCTCGGAAAGCCCGCAACGATCAAAACGCTTCGCGGGCGCGACAAGAAAACGGGCGAAGGGCCCGCCGTTTCGACACTTGAGTTGCCACCGGGCAATCCGGAAGAAGCGATCGCGACGATCTACGTCATGGGTGGTGGCATCGTGACCGAGTGGTACGACGCCTTGGCCGAGGCCGGGGTCATCGCCGACGGTTGCACGCTGCTCACCGTGTCGTATCGCGGCAATGCACTCAATGCGCCCGTGTATCGCGATGGCCTGATCGGACTCGCCAAAGCAGATCTCGAGTACCAGACGACCGTCGTCGACGCTGCACTCAAGGCTCGTGGTGGGCGCGCGCTCGCGGTCGAGGGGCCTGCGGTGGTCACAGAAGCCTCCGGAGGGATTCCCGGCGTGTCGCTGTATCTCGCCAACTTGATGGACGTGATGGGCGATCGCTTTGAAGACCCGCTGGACTCCATGCTGCGCATGTTCCGGGACCACCTCGGCCCCGACGGGCCAACGTTGGACGACGCCGGTCTCCTGCGCATGGACGACGTCGAGCTGTCGGACGAGATTCAGGCTGAACTTGCGCGTCGTTTTGAAGCGGTCACAGACGGCAGTTCGTTCCCCGACGCACCGTTTGACGCCTTCATGCGGGCCTACGGCCAGACGCGTGGTTTCGACGTCGAGGGTGTCGACTACGACGCAGAGTTCGATACAGACGACATCTGCACCCCGTAGCGAGTCGCCCGACCGCCG
>JAESSZ010000418.1 GCA_016763875.1 Nannocystaceae bacterium | reverse complement strand
TCGCGCGCAGCTCCTCGCACAGCGACAACGCCGCCGTGTACACCGACAAGTTCGGGCCGACCTCGGGGTCAGTATAGGGCGGGATACAAAGAAGGTTGACGATGTCCGCCAATCGCAACCGCGCCAAGGCATCCTCGACCTCGGTGTCGGTGGGAGGATCGCCATCGCGGCCGACGGCGGGTATGGCGTTGGCAACCTCGAGTGGACGCGCCGCGCCAACGCTCGATGCAACGACCGCCCGCGAACGCGTCTGCAGGACCCGAGTGACGAACCGCGCCGAGGTCGGATCGACGGAGACCCAGCGGTGCTCCTCCAAGACCGAGACAGAGCCGTCGTCGGGATCGAGCAGCGAGATCGTGAGATGGAACTCTTGCGGGCCCGCAGTGTCCAGCGCACCGCCGTGGGACACCGTGGCGAGCAAGGTGTTGGCCCACGCGCCCGCACTGCGTGCCGTGAGTAGCGTGCCGCCGCCCAGGTCGAAGCTCGCGGATGCGGCATCGTCGGCGGGTACGGCACCACCTGTGTGCACGACCCGAACGATCAACGCCGAGGCGCCTCCGGCCTGGAAGTACTGCTGAACCGCAGTGGGCAGCTCGCTGTCTGGCCAAACGTCGCCACATCGGCGAACAAACTCTGGCCATGACGATACGAGGATCGGTGCCGCGTCGGAGGCCACCGTTCCCCGTCGGCAGCGACCCACAAAGGCCGTGACCGAAGTGGCGACACCCGTAATGGTGCGGACGCCGCTGCCCAACTCGTCGATGTAAACCCCTGGCGCCGTCAATACAACTGCCATCGATCCTGCTCCTCTCGGCGGACGGGACGATAGCACCTCGCCCACCAATGAAGCATGCGACCCCGAGTCTCGGGCGCCTCGATTGCCATGTGCCGACCGCGGATTGGCGCCTTACGTTCGGCGCGTACCGGCCACCGCGAACGTTGTCGAACTACGTTCCGACGACGCCGCCGCCGTGCTTCCGCTCTCGCGATTGTCGGGTCATTCGGAAACTCAGGTCGCGATCCGGCCATGTGTTTGGGTCGAAAAAAACACATGCCTGGGCGCCTGGGATCGTCGGTCTGGCGGGGCTCGACGTCTTGGACGCATCGAGGACGCCGCAGAAATCACTGGGCGGGGCGATGGACGAGCTCGACGCGGTTGCCGCTGGGTTCGCGGAACATCATGTGCTTGGCGGGCCCGCCGTAGGCCAGCTCCGGCGCAAACTCGATGGTGACCCCCCGATAGGCCGCCAGGGTCTGATGCAACGCCTCCAGGTGATCAAAACTGGAGACCGCGAAGGCCAGGTGGTGCAACCCGACGTTGTTCTTTCGGTCGAAGGGCGTGGCCTGCTCGGGGTCGCTTGCACGCCACAGGGTGATCTTCGAGGCGCCGTTACCGAGGATGTAGGCCGGGTACGACGCATCGTGCTTGAGCACCGTGAAACCCAGTACGTCCACAAACAACGTTTTGCTCGCCTCCAGATCGCTCACGGTCAGGCCAACATGGTCGACCGACAGGGGAAGGTTCTCGCTCGCCTCGTTGTCGGGCGTGAGCGTCGAGGCCGTCGCGCAGCCTGAGAGTGCCCAACCCAAGAGCAGACTGACAATGGTAGGTGGTCGCATCGTTGCCCCAACAACGACGTTGCCTACAAAAACATATCGCCAGCCGCGCCTCTCTAGAGGTCTACCCAGGTCCCGTCGGTCGCGGGCTCGGGCTCGAGCACGTACAGACGCCCGACGCTTAGGAGGGGGTCATCCGGTGTCCCCGCGAGATCCCAGCCGAGGATGTTTGACCGCAACTCCCCGTTCTCGGGATCCCAATCCAACGCACCACTGACGCCCTGCAGGTCCACCGTCGAGCCCGCTGCGAGCTCGTTGCGCGCGGTCTGAATGAACGTAAGGCCGGCGCCAGAGAAAGAAATGGTCGTCCCTTGTGGGTCGGCCAGCGCTGCCATGCCATTGGCGATGAGGTCGCCCGTCAAGGCGACATCGGGGTCGGCGGTGACCATCGCGAACATCGCGGCGAGCGTCGCATCGTAGGACAACGACGAGCTGGTCAGCGCGTCCTCGTTCATGAAGCGAATCTTGTAGCGGATGTTGAACGCCGCGAAGTTGTCTGGGTCGAACACGTCGGGCGAAGTGCCCTCGATATTACCGAAGAGCAGCGGGCGCAGTGGCGCGAGTGCTTCTGTACCCTTAGGCACTCCCAAGTTCTGCACGATCGCCTCCATCGAGGGCACGACCCCGTGGCTCACGACGAATCTGGGCATTGGCGCAAACGAGAACAGCTGGGCCCACACGCCGATGTACGAGACGATGAGCGCTTCGGCTTCCGAGGTGCCCAGGATGATCACGTCGGTGTAGTGGTCCTCGAGTTCGACGTACTGCAGCGGGTCGTTGGTCACGGCCGCGAGCGCAGTCCCCAGCACTGCACCGTAAGACGACAGCAGCTCTTCCTGCGTCTTGAAGCTCGCTGGGTTGTCGTAGGTCAAGAACAGAATGTCTGCTGCGTTGGGGAGGGCGGCGACCAGGCCCGCCTGAATCGCGCTTGAAAGGCCGCTGCCGTACGCGTCGTCCTTCGCGAGCACGAGCAGGCGTACGTGGTCGGGATCGACTGAGTCCACAATGCGGTCGCGGATAGCCTCTGCTTGGTAGACATCACTTGGTGTCACGCGCCACACCAGGTTTTCGTCCGCGAGTCCGGTGATGAGTTCGGCGCTACCGGTCGGGGTGATGATGAACGTATTGCCGGGGACCGTGACCTGTTCTGCGACCTGGATGACCGACTCCGAGAACACCGGGCCAATGATCGCGGGAGCGCCCACGATGTCGACCAGGTGCCGTGCGGCGTCTACGGCGACTGACGCGCCCGCGGTGCTCTGACAGCCTACCCATGCAATCTGCCGGTTGCCCGGCAACGTTGTGATGTTGTTGAAGTCCTCGATGGCGAGCTGCACCGCGTTCTGCAGTGGTACGACCAGCGCGTCGAACGGGGCTCCGGTTGGCATGATCGAGCCGAGGAACACGATGGAATCGCGGTCGTAGTCGCCGCTTGGATATTCCAGAATCGTGCACTCTTCGGAGAGCAGCGAGACACACGTATTGTCGGTGCCGCAGCGCTGGTCCATATCGCACTCGGTGTTGAGTTCACATTCGAGGCCAGCGGTGTCGCTGCTGCTGTTACCGGAGGTGTCGCTGATACTCGCCGTAGTCCCCGTGTCCTGGTCGTCGCCGGTGGTGTCGTCGTCGTCGTCACCCCCGGTGCTCGTGCCGGGCGGAGCCGTTGTTGGGTCCGTGGCGCTGTCGTCCGGTCCATCGCCGCTGGGCGGGGCACAAAAACCACCCACGCACGTCCCTTGGCCGTCGCTGTACTCGCAGTCCGAGTTGGCACTGCACGGCTGCTGCTCGTCCAGTCCAAGGGTCAGGCCGCATGCGGGGGCGCAGACCAGGCCCAGCGCGATGGCGGCGGGGGTGAGTCGCCACAGCCGCGCAGTGTCAACCTTGGGGGAGTCGGCGGGTAGTCGTGCCATGTTGATCCTCTTCAATCGTTCAAAACGCAGTCGGTAAAGAATGGGTCGAGGCCGGAGCGTCAGAACTGGCCTGCAAGTGAGATCCCTGCGCTCCGAGGTGTCGCCCACGGCGACCATCGGGCTGTTGTTGTCTTGCGAGCCGACGCGGTGTCACCTCGTTTTTTCTCGCCCACCGTAGAAAGCACGATGGCCAGTCCGGTGGCCGCAAAGACCCCGCCTGCGATGAACATGGCGTCGGCGACCCGGGCCCGCACTCGCGCCTCGTCACGAAGTCTCACGGCGTCGTCGACGAAGCGTTGGTCCTCGGCGCTGTTGCTCTTGCCTAGCGCGAGGCCGCCGAAAATGCCGCCGACGATCAACGCGCCGCCCCCTACACCGAGCAGGGTGTATCCCGCGATGCGCAGAGAACGTTTTCGGTTCGCCTGGGCGTCGTCATCGTCATCGTCATCGTTAGTGTCGTCGACCGGCCCGAGCGTTTCGGTTTCGGTTTCGGTCTCGGCGGCTTGTTCTGGTTGTGTTTCTGGCTGGAGCGCCTCAAGTGCCTGGCGCAGAACTTTGAGACGCGCCGTCGCATTCTGGCGGGCCTCAAGGTCCACGCCCTTGGAGCCGACAAAACGTTGGTAGCAGTCAACCGCTGCCGCCAGATCCCCCCGCTCCTCGTAGACACGCCCGATGTTGAACAGATAGTTCGCCTGGGCGTCCAGGGCGTACGCTTGCTCGAACAACTCGATCGCACCGTCGAAGTCCTCCGCGCTGAAGCGGGCGACCGCCTCGTCGCTGAGTGCGTCGGCTTGGGCCTTGGCTGAGGTGGCAGGCGCGTCCTCGGTGGCGCTAGGGCTGGCCGCCGCCGCGCTGTGGATAGGGACCGTGGCTAAGGCCAGGGCGAGAACGGAACACAGCCGCGGAACGAACGGACTGCGTCGCGCGTGATGTCCCGAAGTAGGCAATGGGCAGTGCAATGCGTGGCTGGGCATGTGCTCAGTCTTTGGTGGGCAAGAACACTGAGTCCTTGTCCTTGGCTTTGGTCGGGAGAAAGGGGCCAGGCTTGGTCGCCGGGTCGGGTTTGCTCGCGGGCTCAGGCTTGCTCGGCTCAGGTTTACTCGGCTCAGGCTTGCTCGGCTCAGGGGTGGTTGCGGCCTCGGGTCGCGAATCAGGCCGCGGCCGTTTCGTCGGGTCTCGCCCGGCCCCCCGCCGGCACAGCACGACTGCCAAGGGGGCAGCACCATCCGCCTTGACTTCGAGTTCGCCCTTCCATGTCGTGTACCCGCGAGCCCTGATCTCGACGCGGTGCACGCCGACGCTGAGCGAGTCGTTGTAGGGGGTCTTCCCCGTCTTCTTGCCGTCGATCAAGAGCGTGCCGCGCGGGGCCGAACTGATCGCCGCGTGCGCGACTTCGTGGTCCGCGTGGTCGGGTGCGGCGTTGGCTTCTTCGAGGCGAGTGACGGCAACCCTTGCGGCCACGAAAGCAGGGTCGATCGCGAGCGCATCGCGGTAGGTGTCGAGTGCCGCCTGCGCTTGCTCGCCCGCCTCGAACCGAGCACCCGCCCGCATGAGGCGTCGTAGCTTGAGCTGCCGTTCGAGTTTGGTGTGTTGCGCGCGGGCAGACGCGGACGCTGTCGCCAGTGCCGTAATCCCGTCGAGTTGGGCCTCGGCCTGATCGAGTTCGCCTGCATTGATATGTGCACTTGCGGCCTGAAGTGCGCGAAGCACCGCTTCGCCCTTGGGCGCCCCTGCAACCGACGGCGGAGAGCCGACAGCGCTGGCGTCGTCGGTCGAGTCTCCGTCCCAGTCGCCACCAAACCAAGCGACGAGCCCCAACGCGGCGAGCACGGCCGCCACGACAACCCAGGTGGAAGTACCGGTCTTCGGTCGTTCGCCGAGCGTCTCGGGGGGGCTTGGGTTGGTGACCGGGACCGCGGCGGGGACCTTGGTCCGCCCGGTGCCAGCCTCCTGGACGTTTGGCGGCCCTGAGTCCGCGGTGCTGCCGGCAGTGGAGATTGGCTTGCTGGGACTCTGCTCTGTACCGAGCAGCTCCATCATCCCGGTATTGCCGTGTCCGGGAGGCACGGCGTTGGACGCGACACCGTGGCGTGCAGTGTCGGCGCGGGGCAGCCGGAATAGAGCCGCCGGCACCACGTCGATGAGCCGCTCGACAATCGCGTCGGCATTGGCAGGACGTAGCGTACGGTCCTTTTGCAGGCAATCTTCGATGAGCTCGATGAGACCCTCCGGCACAGCACTCGGG
>JAESSZ010000040.1 GCA_016763875.1 Nannocystaceae bacterium | reverse complement strand
CGGCATCGGCTGGCGGCAGGGTGGCGACCCGGGGATCGATTGCGGTCGCGATGATGAACGCTGCCGCCGACGAGAGTTCCTCGCACGACGCCCCTTCGATCGTCCGCTCGGTGCGGAGGCCGTCAAGCTCAAGTGCGATCGAGACCCGCCACTTGCCCGCGCCGTTGAGCACTGCGCGTCCCTCGGCACGCGCCGAGCTCGCGTCATCGGTCCCGGCATCGCGCAGCAACGTATCGATCTCCGCGTGGACCGCGTCCGCAGAAGGGCAGGCGTCGGGCGCCTGCCAATCCAACTCGACCCGACTCGGTTGTCCGGGTGCGAGTAGCCACGAAAGCAACCAGGCCACGGGAGCGCCCACGTGCGCGGGAGTCTAGCAGTTACTTGACCGCGCGCAGGCGTCGCTTGGACTTCGCTGGGGCGGCCCACTCGGGGTGCTCCGCGAGCAGACGCGCCTTGGTGAGCTCCAGATACTCGTCGCTAAGGTCGATGCCCGTGTAGCTCATGCCCGCGCGGGCAGCCGCGACCCCAGTGGTACCGCTGCCGTTGAACGGATCCAGAACATGGGCGTCCTCGGGACAGCTGGCGGCGATGATTCGCTCCAGCAAGCTCAAGGGCTTCTGCGTTGGGTGCCTGCCGTGGGTTTTCTCCGACTTGCCGGGCGCCGTCATACGCCACACCGACTTCATCTGTTTGCCGCCATTTTCGGCGCGCATCCTGGGGTAGTCGAAGAAGTGCTTGCTCTTGCGCCCCTTGGCCGCCCACAACACCGTCTCGGTCGAGTGTGTGAAGTATCGGCACGAGAGGTTGGGCGGAGGGTTGGGTTTCTCCCACACAATCTCGTTGAGCGGCTTGAACCCCAGTTGCTGCATCGCGAACCCGACCGAGTGGATCACGTGGCTTGTACCCGAGACCCAGATCGTGCCGTTGGGGGTCAGTACCCTTTGACACGCCTCAAGCCACGACCGATTGAAGGCGTGATTCTCCTCGATGCCCAGGCTCTTGTCCCAGCGACCCTTGTCCACCTTGACGCGCTTTCCGTTCTGGCAGGTCGTCCCACCGTTGGACAGGAAATACGGGGGATCCGCGAAGATGACGTCAACGGACTCCTCGGGCATCGAGTTCAGAGCGCTCAGGGAGTCGCCGTGAAGCAGCGTCACCGAACCTTCGGGCGACTTCCAAAATACGTCGGGCTGCGCACCCGTTTCGTACTCGTGAGTCCCTGAGGTCGTTGACGCCGGTCCGCGCGAGGCAGATTCATGCGAGGCAGCCACTGGGGGCAACCTGACAGTAGGTGTCGCACTTACAAAATAACCAGCGGAGGCTCTTGTGACCCGGCGTCCGGCCTTTTGTTTGGCGGCCTCCGCAGACGGCTGATAACTAGGGAGCTATCTGTCGCCGTACTCTTGCGCGCGACCTCATCCCCACGAATCTGGTCATGCAGTCGGTCCATCTACGCAGCATCGCCGCCCTCGCCCTCACGACCGCTCTGGCCGCTTCAGCGTCCGGATGTGTTCGCGGCACGGTGATGGCGAAACTAGACTCCGATCTGGCGCCCGCCCAGCGTGCGGCCAACTCATTTCTTCATTGCGTTGAAATGGGCTCCAGCCGCTGCGTCAAAGTCGAGGACGCGGTCGGCGGTTGGGACGCCTTCTATATACTGGGCTGGCTGGGCGGTGGTTCTCCGCTGTCCATCCTCGAGGCGTTGCCCAACGAGTTGTCGATGCACGCAAACCCGCGGTTTGTTCAGCGTCGCTTCGTGGCCGAAGTCGAACGCTACGCCGTTCCGATTCGAGGGGCCGAGTGTGACGCTGGCGACCTCCAGCCCATCGACCCGCTGATCGATCAGGTCGCACAAGTCGCCAACGAACGCATGGTTCGTCTGGGTCTGTGGCGGGGCGACATGAGCGGGGTCATGCAGGGGCTCGTCGACGAGGCGCACGAAACGCTCGGTGGCGGTTTCTTGGTGCGTCTGGACTGCAGTCACGACCCTCATCGGTTGTGGGTCGCGACGCGCGAAGTCGACGGACGCCACGTCGTGGTTGGTCTGACGACGCTGCTTCCACGGTTTCTCGGCGGAGCACCGCCCTCGCGCGAAGACGTGGCTGATCGTCTCGTGAGCCGGTCGCTCGGCCTGGTCACCTCTCAAGCACCGGTGGTCGCGGGCGATGTCGACCCCTGGCTTCCATTCCCCATCGAGGAGTTCTAAGTCGTGTTCGGTCTACTCACCTCATTGGCTCTCGCAGCGCTTATCACCCTCGCGCCCACCGACGACGATGCCGTCACGCACCGCGAATTCGAACGGCTCCAGGGCTATTCGACCGTTGTGCTCAACCATGTCTCTGATCGACTGGGGACCGACAACCTGCCCAATGCCGCCGGGCTTCCGGTGGAGCCGGGCATCTTTGTCACCGTGCTGCTCGACCGGCTGCAGATCTACGATCGCGACATCGTCGGGCTAAATGCGGGCCGGCTCGATCAGGCGGTCGCGGCTCACGAGTGTGTCAGCGGTTGCGCCCTGACGTTCTACGACGCATTCCAAGAAACCTGGCTTGAAGCGGCGATTGAGTCGAGCGTGCATGCCGTGGAGATCCCGCAACGGGTCTTGTTCGCGGCGCACGAGCAGGTCCCCGCGCGCTCCGTGGTTGATCTGGCGTACGCGGCGGCCGAAACGCGACCGGTTCAACCTCCCTCTTTGCATCTGCTCGTCAACAGCGCCAACGGCGGGCTTCGGGCGATGCGGTTCTATTTGATCCCGCCCGGCGGATTGGATCTCCGTCAGGGCTCCGCCGCGCTTGGGCTAACGATCTCGATCTCCAGGGGCAAGTACGTCGTCAAAGCGACCGACCCGCGTTTTGCTCGCGAGCATTCGGTTGGCACACTCGCCGAGTTGCGGCGGCTGCTCGCCGATGTCAAGCGGCGATACCCCGGCAAGGAGAGCGCCATCATTGTCCCTGACGCTCAAGTGAGTGTCGGGGAGCTCATGGCCGCGTTGACCGTCGTTCGCCCTGGATTTCCGCGCATCGTGCTGAGCGCTGGACAGCGCGTGCGCACGCCCTAGGCGCCGCAACCCGCGGTGGGCTGCTATGCTGCCACTGCTCGGTGGCGCAGATGTCGGAGATCGTGAAGCAGGGAGCCCCGATCGAAGCGTCGATGTCGTCGTACGAGGTCCTGGGGGAACTCGGTCGAGGCGGCATGGCCGAGGTGTTCTTGGCCCATCGGCGGCTACAGCACGAGTCCACCTCCGTCGCAGAAAAGCTCGTCGCGCTCAAGCGGCTCAAGCCCGAGTTTGCCCAAGACCCGATGTTGCGGCAGATGCTCGTCGAAGAGGCTCGCCTGGGGGCGGGGCTGCTGCATCCCAACCTGGTGGAGGCCTTCGATCTTGGAGAGCACGAGGGCGAGTACTTCTTCACCATGGAGTTGGTGCAGGGATCCGAGCTGCGGCATCTGGTGCGGGCGGTAGGGGCGAGCGGTCACTGTCTACCGCTGGCTCATGTGCTGACGATTGTCGCTGCCATCGCGGCCGGTCTAGACTACGTGCACGACCTCCGCGCGCCGGACGGTCGCCGCCTCAACGTCGTGCACTTGGATGTCTGCCCTTCCAACGTGTTGGTGGGGCCGGACGGTTTCGTTAAGTTGATCGACTTCGGGATCGCTCGCCACGATCTGGCGCCGCGTTGGGTGGGGGGTGAGGCTGAGCCAGTCCGACTTGCCCCGCCGCGCGGTGGAACGCTCGCCTATTGTTCGCCCGAGCAGTGTTTGGGGCACCAGGTGGACAGGCGCAGCGACGTCTTCTCGCTTGGCGTGATCCTCTGGGAGCTGACGGTCTGGGGACGTCTGTATCGCGCCCCGACTCGCGCCGAGGTGTTCGACAAGATCACGCGGCACGATGCGGTGAGTCCGAGCGCGGTTCGTGACGACTATGCCCCTGGGCTGGAGCCGATCGTCATGCGCGCGCTGTCTCGTGATCCGGACCGCCGCTACGCAACCGCGGGGGCACTGCTGGTTGCACTTGAGGAATTCGCCCATGCGCGCGGGATCGCATCGTCGACGACGCGACTCGGCGCGTTTGTCGAAGCGACAATGCCAGCCCCTCCTGCGCTTGCCGCTCGAAAGGCCCCGCAGGCCGAGCCGCCGTCGCGTCCGATCACCGCACCGTATCCGCTGGTCCCGACCCAGTAGCGCTCGAGGCGGGACCGTGAGGCCTGGCTGGTCGTGGTGGTGGACGGGCTGAACAATGGGCTGCTGACCGTCTCACCGGCCGTCGATAACTACGACCGCACTCTGGACGGGCGATGGTCAGCCGGCCTCAAGAAACCGGAGTTCGCAGTCTCCCTCGAACCCGAGGCCCTCGATCCTGATGACGCCATCGCCATCGCTCTTGCACGGGTGGGCCACACCGTCCGCCGTAATCACCTCGCACGGCTGGTCTATGAGAGCCTCTCCATCGGATCCAACGAGCGCACACTCAAACCAATCGTCGGCGTCGCCGGGCTGCGTTCCGCCGCCGTTTGTAGCCCCACCCGGCAGCGGGGTGATGCGGTACTCGGCTGCGGATGGCAGATCGTCAAATCGGATCAGCCCGTCCGTGTTGGTCGGACGCACGAACGCATCGCCATCGGGTGGCTCGACACGGCACTTGAAACCCCCGATCGGGTCGCCGTCTTGGTCCTTGATGAGGCACTCGAAGAAGTGCACCTCCGACCTTGGGGCAGGATCATCGGGCACGATCAGGTCTCTCAGATCCAGGATGTGGCCACAGGTAGGGTCCGCGATCGGATGCGTACGGGCGCGGTGTACACACAAGCGCGGGAAAGTGCGGCTGTCGTCCCGCAGTTTGACGAAGACCGCCGGGTCGAGGCCTTGCGGTGCCCTCGACGGTAGAAACTCGCACAGAGCCCACAGCTGCGCGTACTCGCGAGCGTTCCACAGTTCAGTCAGTAGTGCGTCAACCTCGCGTGCCGAGAGGGCGGCATCCGACGGGGACTCGAATCCCGAGGGCCGGACCTCATAGACCTCACCGCCGTAGCGTAGTTCGATGGTACGCACTATCAACACCCGTACGCGTCAGCGAGCTTTCTTTGCGTGTTTGGGCCAACTATCCCATCGATGTCCAGATCCGCGAAGCGCTGAAATGCTCGAACCGCGGCTCGTGTTTTGGGGCCGTGGATCCCGTCGATGGGGTCGCTGCCAAAGCCCAAATTCCGCAGCCGGGCTTGGTAGCCACGAGTGGTCTCGACGGGGTCCATGTGTCCAAGTGCGAGCGTCCACCGCACGGTTTGCGCTTCGTCGCCGATGCCGAACACTGTTAGCGTGGCCACATGCAGCTTCGCCGAGACCTGATGCTCGATGACGCCGTTGACGACGCCTTCAAACGTCTGCAGGCCAGCCTTGAGCTCGTACTGCAGACCATCGTATGGCGCCTCTGCGTGCGGATGAAACCGAAAGCGCAACGTTTGCCTCAAGATGGGAACGGTAATTTCGTGGTAGTCGTCTGTCGGCAGTTGATGCGTGACCGGGTCGGGCCTTTGTGGGATGTGAACCTCGTCGCCGGCCACGAGCAAGTTCGGGTCGGGTCGCTTGTCCCGGAGGTCAGCGTTGTTCGGATGGTCGTAGATGTCCTGAAAGTCGTCAAACTGAAATGCCGCGGCGATCTTTGTGATCGTGTCGTCGATGGTTGCGATGTGTATGGTCATACAAACCCCGTGTGCTTGGTCCGTGTGACTTCAACGCAAGCAGGTGCCGTCCCAAATGCCACGACAACGTTGAAGGTTTGGTCGTACTTGTGGCCGTCACAGTCGTGCCCGAAGCGGATTTCGATCGCGAGTGATGAACCGTCGAGGGCAAGGCTGGTCTGAAGGACGTCCCACATGCGCTCAAGCGGGACCTCGGTCACAAACTCCGCCGCTGCCACGACAGCGTAACGCTCGTCCACAAGCGAGATCCGCCACCGCGCTGCGTGTTCCTCAAGCATCAGGTTCGCGGGGGCAACGTCTGCGTGGAGGACTGCGGTGATCGAGTTTCCGACATTCCCCTGCAGGTGCAAGACGCGGTGGATTCGCCCCGAATCAAGGACGGCCGGATCTTGTATTGGGGCCGCCGACGTCAGACACACACCGTTGTAGACGCCCGGCGTTGAGGGAATCGGCGAGGTACCCACAAGCGCCACGCGGAGGCGCTCTGGATCGAGCGTGACTGGCTGTGTCGGAAGGGCTTTCGGCTTTCCAACTTGTGCATCAACTGTCGCGAACGCATCAGGAACGTAGTCAGGTCCCAGCGGAGCGCTGAGGTGCGTAGGGACTGCCGCCCACGCTACGGAGGTCG
Organism: Nannocystaceae bacterium; assembly: GCA_016763875.1. GTDB lineage: Bacteria > Myxococcota_A > Polyangia > Nannocystales > Nannocystaceae > JAESSZ01. The sequence goes on along the minus strand of JAESSZ010000040.1, from coordinate 388 downwards.
TCTGGCAACGTGTGGGCCCGCGGTCTTCGGGAGCGTGTGTCTCTTCGAACGCAGGCCTGTCCGGCGGGTGTGGCGTTTCAGTGCTCCGCCAGCATGCAACAAAAATCAGCACGGACGTGCTGCAACAAAGTGTGTGGGCGCGAGTCAAAATCCGGGTCCAAACTGCGCAATAACAAACGGGACCGCCACGCGCGGCGCCGTGTACGGGACCGTGGTGCCGAGGACCGCATTGGGATATTCGATGCGCGAGGTTGGGCTGGTAGGGAACAATTCCCACGTGTGGTTGCGAAAACGGACCTCGGTACCGCCATTGTAGCGACGGACGACTTCACGCCGAAACGCCGCCCGATCGATGTCCCCGGGAGCGGCGGGAAGGTTGGCGGCCATG
>JAESSZ010000039.1 GCA_016763875.1 Nannocystaceae bacterium | reverse complement strand
TGACCGACGAGCCGTTACCTGCGACGCATCGTTCGATGCGTTTGCGCAGCAACTCGATCTCGCGAGAGCGCCCGACGATGCCCGCGCTGTGGACGTAGCCCTGCGCAACCTCGAGTTCTGGCGACGGGGGCAGGTCGGCGATTGCGGTCAGCCTCTCGATGAGTGCGCCCGCGCCGTTGGGCCGACCCAAAGGTTGTGGCGACAGCAGCGACAGCACCAGGTCGTCGACCTCGGGAGGGATATCCTCGACCAGGCGCGATGGGGGTGGCGGCGCCCGTCGCCCGTTGCGCATCAGATCGTCGAGACTTCGTACGCGCTGCGGATGGCGCCCGGTCAAAAGCCAGAAGGCCAGTGCTCCGAGTCCGAAGAGGTCGGCGCGACCGTCCATCGGCAGGCCGAGAATCATCTCTGGGGCTATCGAGGGCAGGGTGCCAACGATCTCGTTGGAGACCCCGACGGTGGCCATCATGCCGAAGTCGATGAGCTTGGCCCGCCCGTCCGACGTGCAGCGAACGTTGCGCGGCGCGATGTCGCGATGAAGCAACTGCCGTGAATGTAGGAAAGCGAGTGCGGATGCGACGTCCCGCAGGAGCGGGCACGCTTGGCGCCAGGGCATGGGTGCGAGCTTGCCGAGGTCGCGCCCATCGAGCAGCTCCATCGTGTAAAATGGCTGTCCGGTCTCGTCCAACCCGAAGTCGTAGGCTTCAACGATGCGCGGGTGAGAGAACTGCGCCAGCGTATGGAACTCGCGTCGAAAGCGGAGTTTGTCACCCTCGCGGTCCGCGGATAGTCGGAATCGTTTGAGCGCGACGGGACGCGCCCTTGCGACGTCAAATGCGCGGTAGACCTCGCCCATGCCGCCCCGGCCCAGCAGAGAACCGAGGCGATAGCGGCCACCCATGATCTCGCCGGATGCGAGATCACCTTCAATCGAGTGTTCGGTGCTCGGCGGCTCTAGTTCGGCTCCTGCCACGAGGTGCCCGCCCCCCCCCACGCGGGCCGGTTTGGTGCCTCAAGTGTAGCAGAGGCGCGCGTGGCGGAGCCTCGCTGTGCGCGGACCGAGTAGGGGCTACGCGCCCAGCCCCCTTACCGACTGCTGCTCTGGTAGGTGACCGAGAAGTCCGAGAACCCCTCTAGGGCGTCGGACAGTGACTTGCCGGGCGCCATCTCGAACGCATCAAAGCCGACGCGATGGAGATAGAACAGTTGGTCACGGAAGATCTGGCCGGTGGCACGGAGTTCACCGGTGTAGCCGTGCCGTCCCCGCAGCAGGCGAGCGGTGCTGTAACCGCGGCCATCGGTGAACTTGGGGAACGTCACCGCGATGAGCGGGAGCTTTCCCAGATCCGCGATGATCGTGTCGATCTCCTCGTCGGGTCCGACTCGGACACCGTCGCGGCCGCTTCGGGCATCGAGGTCGCTTCGCTCGGCGCCAAATCGGATGAGCGACACGGTGACGTCGCCGGACTCGGGGACCGGATCGCCGTCTTCGATGTGTCGCCAGGAGTCCTGGACGATTTTCTGGTCTCTAATTATCTCCATAGAGCGCGTCCTTGAACGGCGTCTTTCCGATACGCCGGTAGGTGCCGACAAAGCGTTCGTCGGCCGACGAGCGCTGCGCCAGGTACACGTCGAGCACGGTTTGTACCGCGTTGACAATCTCGCTTGCGCCGAAAGCTCGGCCGATGATCTCGCCGATGGAAGCGTCGTTGCCGGGCGAGCCGCCCAGCAGCAACTGATAGGCCTCAACGCCGAGCTTGTCGATCCCTAGAATACCGATGTTGCCGACGTGATGGTGGCCGCACGCATTGATGCAGCCGGAGATCTTGAGGCTTATCTCGCCGAGGTCTTCGAGGAAGTCGACGCGGTCGAACCGCTCGGCGATTTCCATCGCGACGGGGATCGAGCGTGCGTTGGCGAGGTTGCAAAAGTCCAGCCCCGGACAGCAGATCGAGTCGGTCAGCTGGCCGATGTTGGGTGTCGCAAGGTCCCACTCGCCCAGCGCTTTATGCAGCGCGGCGAGGTCCTTTTGGCGGACCTCGGGCAGCACCAAGTTTTGCCCGTGGGTCACCACGACACGCCCGTTGCTGTACGTGTCGGCGATGTCGGCAATCGCGTCGAGCTGCGTGTCGCTGACGTCGCCCGGCGGCCGTCCGACAGGCTTGAGCGACACGATGACGGCGATATAGCCCGGCGCCTTGTGCGGCCGCAGGTTGTTACGAACGAAGCTGGCGAGTTCTCGGTCCTTGCCCAAGATCAACTTGGCCAGGTTCTCGTCAACAAGGGTCTCGTAAGTCGGTGGCGCGAACTGGGCCACGATTTGCTCGATAGCGCTGCGCTCGAGTTTGAGGGTCGAGTCCTTGATCTCCTCCCATTCGGCATCGACCAACGCTCGGAACGCATCGATGCCCAGCTCGTTGACGAGGATCTTGATGCGCGCCTTGTACTTGTTGTCCCGACGGCCCCTGCGGTTGTAGACCCGGAGAATCGCCTCGATGTACGACAGCAGGTGCTCGTACTCGACGAACCCGCGACACACCTTGGCGATGTGTGGGGTGCGCCCGAGGCCGCCGCCCACCCAGACCTCAAAGCCCCGCTGTCCGCGATCGTTATCGACGATACGCACGCCGATGTCGTGGAATCGGATGGCGGCTCGGTCGTGTGCGGGGGCACCGGTCATCGCGATCTTGAACTTGCGTGGCAAGAACACGAACTCGGGATGGAACGTCGACCACTGGCGGATGAGTTCGCAATAGGGCCGCGGATCCTCGATCTCGTCGCGTGCAACGCCAGCGAGGTGGTCGGCGGTGGTATTGCGGATGCAGTTGCCGCTGGTCTGGATCGCGTGCATCTGCACCGCGGCAAGTTCATCGAGAATCTTGGGAACGTCGGCCAGTTCCGGCCAGTTGTACTGGACGTTTTGGCGCGTCGTGAAGTGGGCGTACCCACGATCGTAGGTGCGCGCGATGTGACCGAGACGCCGCAGTTGCTCGCTGCTCAGCAGGCCGTAGGGCACCGCGACGCGCAGCATGTACGCGTGCAACTGCATGTACAAACCGTTTTGCAGCCGCAGTGGTTTGAACTCGTCCTCGAGCACGGAGCCCTGCAGTCGGCGTTCGACTTGGCCGCGAAACTGCTTGGCGCGCTCTTCGACGATTTGCTGATCGTTGGCGTTGTATTTGTACATCGAGTCCCGTGATCCGTGGGCGGCTCAGGTGTAGTGCTTGGGTGCAGTGGTCTAGGCACGCGCCGCGTCGTCGCGTCGCAACGGCGTGGTGGGTCCACCGCCGCGAATACGTTCACGCGCCGTCGTTGCCTCGGCACTACCGGTCGCGTCGAGCACGACACGAAACGCGTACGGGTCGCACACGATGCGCTCTTGCCCCGCGGCGCTGGTGAGCTGGGCGTCTTTGTCCTCGTCCGCGGTGCTGGTCAGCGCTGCAGACAGGGCTTCGGTCCACGTGTTGCCGGCGTCGAGATACACGGGCACCCCATCGTCGGTTCGGTTGGCCGTGATGACCCAGTGTGTGCCTTTGTCGCGTGCCACAGTAAAAACATGGCGGTTTATGGTGGATAATTCAAAGATATATAAGTTATGCAGTGAATAATAAAAAGTTATAGTGGCGTCGTGCCTGCCGCAGACAAGGTCGTAGCGAAGCTGGAGCCGGTCTCTCGGCATGGCTCGGTCGGAGCAAACGGCCGCCTCTTATATTAACGCGTAAGTCACGATGAATTTGAATCACCTTCGCGTATTCGCCGCAATTGCCCGGAGCGGGACGTTCACGGGCGCGGCAAAGCTGCTCCGGGTTAGCCAACCCGCGGTGAGCAAGCAGCTCGGTGAGCTCGAAACCGCGGTCGGTCTCACGCTGTTTGACAGGGTACCCGGCGGTGCACGGCTGACAGACGCTGGCGAGATTTTGCAGCGGCAGACCGACCGCATCTTCGAGGCCGAGGCCGCCGCCGAGGCCGACCTTGCCGCGCTGGCCGGGCTTTCGCGCGGGCGCTTGCGAGTTGGTGCGAGCACGACGATCGGCTCGTACCTCATCCCTCAGTTGCTGGGTGATTTTCGACGCAGCCATCCCGAGGTCGAACTCGAACTGCAGATCGCAAATACGAACGAGATTCAGCGGGCGCTGCTGGCGGGCCAACTGGACCTCGCGATGACAGAGGGTTTTGTGGGCAGTGGCGCGCTCGAGGTCGCGGTGGTGCACACCGATCAGCTGGTGGTGATCGTGGCGCCCGAGCACGCGTGGGCGAAGTCCAAGCGCGCGACACTGCGTGCGTTGGCCGAGGCACCGTTCATCGCACGCGAGCACGGATCGGGGACTCGGGCCGTGGTCGAGGCCGCCCTGGCCGAGCACGGCGTCACCGTCGATCCCGTGATGACCCTCGGGAGCACCGAGGCGGTGAAGAGTGCCGTGGCCGCCGGACTCGGGGTGGCGATGGTCTCGCGGCTGACAGTCGCTTTGGAGCTGTCGAGCCGGCGGCTGGTCGAAGTACGAACACCTGGATTATCGGTGAGGCGGTCGCTGCATCTGCTCACGCATAGACATCGCCAACCGAGTCCCGCCGCGAGTGCTTTTCTCGCGCTGCTGTCCGGGCCCCGGTCGGGGTTGCGGACGTAGCCGGAATGGTTGTTCAGGTCGTGTCATTGTCGTCAGGACCGTTTCCCGCGATGGGGCAACCGATCGACGGTGACTGCACACGAAATGGCGAAGACACGCGCCAGCAGCTGAGCCCAGGCGACTATCGAGGGCGTGGCTGTTTCGCGTCGACCGGTCACCCGGTGAAGGTCGGCAGTCTCGTCTGCTCAGGCTGGAGTTGCTCGGGGCTCATGCCGTGCTCAGCCAGGGCCTCAAGTATCCGTGGCACGGCGGGCGCAGTCACTCGGCAGCCCGAAGAGCACGCTCAGGGGCTTGCCAGCACATGACGCGCACTCCC
>JAESSZ010000417.1 GCA_016763875.1 Nannocystaceae bacterium | reverse complement strand
TTTGAGCGGTTCTTCGACGCCGCGGACGCGAAACACCCAACGCCCAGGTCCACTATCAACGACTTCCACGGACGCGTCGGTGGTCCACGTGACTGGCTCAGGCGGTGGCTCGTCAAGCGGCCGAACAACGCGAGCCAACCGGTAGGGACCGTACTGACCGACGGTCTCGAGAATCTCGGCGATTGCGGGGTCGTTGCCGGTGTCGAGCGGTTTGTCGTGAATGACGTGCGTGACCGCCATACCCAGCAGGCCCGCGCGATTGCGGCGAATGAAGCCGTGCTCGAAGTTCACCGTCGCGACGTGACCATCCAGAACAAGGCGAGCTCCCACGGCAGCGATGCTCATGACCGGGTACATGCCTCCGCCCATACCTTTTCGGAAGAAGGCGACGGCTAGCGGCGTTTCGCCCAAGGCGACCTTCTCTTGCTTGAGGGCTTGTCGCAACGCTGCCTCATGCTCGGCTTCGCCTGCGTTGCGCAGACTCTCGATGCCTCCAGTGGGGCGCGCGATGAGTCGATCGGCATTACAGGTTAGCGCCAACGCAAACGGTGCGAGAACCAATGCCGCAACGAAGCGTTGACCCATTGAGTGGGCGCGTGCCGGGCCCAGTCGGTCTTTCAGTCGGGTGACACCCACTGCGCCTCCAACCCCGGCGAGCGCGTACAGCAAGGGTTTGATCGCAATGGAGTAGCGCGGGAACTGCAGGTTCTTGAAACTCGAGGCGATGAGGTCGAGACGCAGGACGGTGAGCGCTTCCTGGGAGGCGAGCACGAGCATGCCCAGGCCGAGCCCGATCGTGAGCCAGGCGATGCTGCCGCCCCTGCGGACCGCGAAGATCAAACCGAGTACGGTGAGTGGTCCCGCCCACGCGCCGTGGCCTGCGAACAATGTGCCGGCCACGAGTTCTGCGGTGAGTTTCGCGATCGGATCCCACGGGACCGGCGATCGACCCAACGCCTCGGAGCCCGCAAGGAATGCCGCGAGCCAGCCGAACCCGATTGCCGTGGCGACGGAGTGTGTCCACAGCCACCAAAGGTAGCGGCCGGGTGGAAGCGCCTGGGCCCGTGGCGTGAATACCAGCACGGCCAGCCAGATCGCGGCCGAGCACACCAACGTGAGAATCCCGAACGGGTGGGCGAGTACTGAACCGCCCAGCACCAACGCGCTCAGGGCGATGCGGCGTGGACTCGGTCGTCGAAAAGCTCGCCAGCAAAGCGGAAGCGAGAGCACCCATAGCGTCGCGGAGAGCAGTTGTGGCCACACGCCATGGAACATCAAATAGTTCCAACCGCCCTGGCGACTTCCACCCGGATCCAGCAGCCAGATTAGCGCCGCGAGGCAGCCGGACCACGTGGCGATCGCAGCAGTATCGGTCTGACGCGTTGCGTCTGGTTCGTCGCAAACCTCGCGCGCGACCTCGGCGGCGAGTAGCCATACGCCAAGCACCGCCAACAGCCAGACCGCGAGCAAACCAAACGCATAGGACGCTCGCTGGGAGATCGCGCCAAACGTGATGAGATGCGGGACCGCGCACCACAGATCGCTGAACCACGGGTACGCCTCACCGAATGGCAGTCCGTTGTTGAACGAGCCGGTCCAACCCGAGACCCGTCCCGAGGGTAAGAACTCGTCCACCAGCAAGTGGATCTCGAACAGGTGCAAGGCGTGGTCGCGAGACGCGGGAGGGTGGCCCGCGATCAGTTCCCACAGGAGCCCGATGCAAAAAACTGCCACTAGGGCATGGGGGATCCGACCCCGTCGCGCGACCCAAGCTTGGTGCGTCGTGAGCTGGCTGGTCAGCGGCGGCAACGCGGCCAAAACCGCGGCGCAGGACACCCATTGGACCACTCCGGTGGTCAGCAGTGCTCCCGCGAGTCCCGCGACCGCGACAGCGATCGTTAGTCTATGTACCTCGTTGTGGGCCACGCCGCGGTCAGAGCGTGCCGAATGTACCAGAATGTCCGCCTTGCGGAACGACCCCCGACGCTGCGACAACTGCCGGGTATGGCACACCGCACGTCAACCCTAGTGGGGGTTTTGTTGTTGACGGTCCCGTTGCTCGCGTCTGCGGGCGAACCGGAGCCGACCGACGACGACGCACTTACCGACGACATTCTGCAGGTCCTCGACTTGCCACTGGCCGCTGAGGCGGCCCGGGAAGCCGGGGTAGGCGCCGAGGAGGTTGCGCACGCCCTCGTTGCCGCCAAGGAAGCGGGGCTCAGCGCAGGGGAGGCCGCGGTGATCGTGGCCGAGGAGGCGGCCGTCGCCAAGGAAAAGGGAGCGCGCCGCGGCTTCGATAAATATGTCGCCGCGAAAATTCTGGCGGGCGAGCGTGGCAAGGCAATCGCGGCTGGGGTGGCCGCGCGCAAGGCTGCGGCGGACGTCATGACCGACGCTGAGATTGCCGCTGCGAAGGCGAAGTACGCCGCGATCAGAGCCAAGCACGCTGCGTTTCGGGCCAAGAAAATGGCCAAACGCGCCAAGCTTCTCGCCAAGGGCAAGTCGGTCAAGATGTCGGGCAGGGCAGCACACAAAGCTCACCGCGACGCGCTCAAAGCTCGTCGCAAAGAGCTAGTCGCCCGGCACAGGGAACTCAAGGGAGAGCATCGTGACGCACACGCGGACTTCAAGGCCGCGCACGGCGATCTTGCGGGGACACGCCAGGAGGTGAAGAAGGCGCAAGAAAACCTCAAGGCCGCCGAGACCGAGCAGGCTCGCAAGGCCGCGAAGGAAGAACTTGAGGCCGTCAAGGCGGCGCACAAAGAGGCGAAGAGCGGCCACAAGGACGCCCGCGACGAGCACAAAGATGCTCACGGCGAGCACAAAGACGCGAAGAAGGAGCTCAAGGAAGAGAGGAAGGAGCTCAAGAAAGGCAAGCCGGACAAGAAGGGCAAACCGAATAAGAAGGGCAAGCCGGATAAGAAGGGCAAGCCAGGCAAGCCCGAACACAAGCACGGGGGTGGCAAGTGATCGGTCGTATCGGTTCGATCGGTTTGTCGCTCGCGCTCGTCGTATGCGCGGCTGGCGGTTGCGACAACGCAGGACAGACGAAACCCGCGGCACAGGCGAAGAGCTCGGCGAGCGGCGCGGCTGCGGACAAGGGCGCGAAAGAGAAAACCGGCGAGGACAAGACCGCGGACAAGACCGCGGACACGATCGCGGACAAGATCGCGGTGGACAAGAAGGTGGGTACGCTAGGCGCAGAGGTGGCGCCAACGGAGGACCAGCTATTGGCGGCGC
>JAESSZ010000416.1 GCA_016763875.1 Nannocystaceae bacterium | reverse complement strand
TTGGTGGAACGTCCCCGCTTACGCTGTGTCGTTAATCGTGTACGCCCAGCAAGCTTGCGCTTCTTCGCCAAGACCAATCGCCGTGAGATGGGTAGCGCACGACAACGCCACAAGCAGGGCGAGCGGCATCGCGATAGCCGCCGGGCCCGCGGTGAACGTGAGGACAACGGTGCCCAGCAACAGAAGCGCCATCCCGCTGACCAGCGCAAAGACGTTGGGCCCAATCGCCATCGCGACGGCGAGGTCACCCGCCGAAAGTCCGGTCATTCGCAGCACGGGCAAGGTACCTGCTTCTCGCTCGCGGGCGGTCGTGGTCGCGGTGACCACCGGGCCGACCACGATGAGCATGATCGAAGCGAACAGGAACGCGGCCGCACCCAGCAGGCGCCAGCGCGCGCTATCGTCGATCGGCGATCGGTAGCGCGCGACCTGTTTGTGGATCGGTGCCGCTACGTTCCCGTAGACACCGGTCCAGCCGTCGTGCCACAGCGGCGCGACCGGCGTGGAGATCGCGTTGTGAAGTGCCTCGAGGTCGTAGCGCGCCAGCCGTGCCAACGCGGCATCGATCTGCGGCATTTCTCCCGACACGACCTGTCGCGCGGGCATGTCGAGCAGCCCACTGTCGATGAGGTGGACGGCGCCGTCGCCAGGCCAACTGACGTGAGCCTGCACCGAGAGCCACCCGGCTGTTTCGAGCCGTCGGTTGAACGCGACCGGGGCGGCATTGCCCGGGGGGGTGACCTCTTCAACCAGATCGATGCGGCTGGTGTCGCGCGCATCGTCGTCGTCGCGCTGGCCGTCGCGTGCACGTTGCACACCGATGCGCTTGGCGACCTCCATGAGGTTGGTGCGTTCGTCACGGATCGCGGCGATGAGACGATCGCCTTGCGTCAGTCCGAACTGCGGGATCTCCTCGCCAGTGCCGACCCAACCGACGCGGCCGGTCCCGCCCATCACGCGGATGTTCGCAAGACCCTCGAGTGCGCCGAGCAGTCGCGGGCGACGGGCCTCGGTGCTCGCGATAGGCGCGGGAGCCACGTCGACCAGCGCATTGGTCAGAGCATCGCGAAGTGCAACGGTGTCGCCTTCGAGTACCCCGCTGCTCGGGTTTGTCTTCATCTCCCGCAGCAGGTCTTCCGCCTCGTCGAGTTGACCAATGGCCATCGTGGTGCGGTCGGACAACTCGTCCAAGATGGCGACCCGCAACCCTCGCTCGCTCGCGAACTTGCGGTCCACTTTCTCTTGGTGGCGATCGTCGTAGTTGCAGCCCGGTTTGTTGAGGCCACCACAGACCGCCCAGGGATGCTCAAGCCCGAGTTCGATGCGCAGTGCGTGTGCCTCCGCGCTGTCGATCTTGGTGAGGGCAGAGATCCCGAGCCACGACAGCCCGGACATGACGAAGACGGCGACCAGCGCGGACACGAGCCGGGCCTTGAGATCGCGACGTAGAAACGGCCTTAGCCGCAGGTAAAGAGGCTGGCGCATCACACGCTCCTTGGGAGGCTGTGGCGGGGCGCAATGCGTCCCGCGGGTGAGAGGGCGGCGTCGACCACGACACCACGACACGAGATTGATTGGAGACCCCGCCGACAACCCGACATGGGCCGTACGCCGGATAGACGCCGATTCCCCCCTATTGTTCCATAAAACGTTCGCGCGTGCGCGGACATATCGTCGGTTGTTTGGGCCACCACAGCGAGTGCGGTGGCACGGGAAATGGCAGGAACGTTGGACATCGACACAAAGGCCCGCGGTTCGTCCCCGGGCACAGGATTACTCAACGCACGAGGACGCCCTTGGATTTCATGCAGCGACCGCGCGATGATTAGCGCCATGACTGGCCCCTCCCGGCCCTCTCAACCGAACGCGGACGCGGGTCCGCCGCCTCTCACGCCGACCGAGCCGTCCTTGCGCGCGTCCTTGGAGACAATCCAGGGGCGTGGACTCGCGAAGACTCGGGTCGAACAAATCGAGCATTGGCTGCAAGACCCCGCGTGCGCCGATGATCGCGACGCTCTGCTTACATTGGTGGACAGTGCGGCGACCGGAGACGAGGCCGCGCTTGAGGAACTCGACGATGCATTCTCGCGGGCGCTACCGATTGGCACCGGTGGGCGACGTGGTCCGTGTGGGCCTGGTCCGAACCGGGTTAACGCCGCGGTCATGCGGCAAACCGCGGTCGGTTTGCTCGATGCCATGTCCGACGAGGCCGCGTGGGGCGCGGGCGCGGGACCGCATACCGTGGCGATCGCGTACGACACGCGCGCGAGTAGTCGCCGGTTTGCCCACAGTATCGCCCGTCAGATCGCGGCCGGCGGTGCGCGCGTGGTGCTCATCGACGCGCCTCGGCCAACACCCGAGCTCTCCTTTACAGTGAGGCGCCTGCGTTGTGCCGCTGGGATTGTGATCTCCGCGAGTCACAACCCGCCCGGCGACAACGGGATCAAACTCTACGGACCCGATGGTGCGCAGGTAGTCGGCGCACGCGATGCGCGTCTGTTCTCGGCGATCGAGGCTGCCGCCCGTGGTGCGCTTGGTGCATTGACGGCGGCGAGCGCGACACCAACCTGGCTGGTGCCTGGCGGTGATGAGGCGATCTCCGTGCTCGTCGATGAGGCGGCGCTGGCTGGGGTCGACGCGCCGTACCACGCGTTCGTCCGCGCCCAAGGCGTGCTGTCGGGCAAGGTGTGGGGACAGGGGTTGGACGTGGTCTACACGCCTCTGCATGGTGTCGGGCATACGGCCGTGGTGCCGGTTCTCCGCGATACCGGGTTGGTCTTGCACTTGGTCGAGCGCCAATGCGATCCCGACGGGGGGCGGTTTTCGACGGTGTCGTCGGCCAACCCGGAGGTCCCCGCGTCCATGGACATGGCACGCGCGCTTGCCGAGCGTGTGGGGGCGCAGTTGGTGATCGCCAGCGACCCGGACGCCGATCGCATGGGAGCGCTCGCGCGCGATGCCAGTGGCGAGTTCGTGGCGCTGGATGGCAACCGACTCGCGGTCCTCATGGTCGACCACGTGCTGCGCCACGCGTTTCCTAAAGGAGAGTCGCGTGATCCCGCCGTCGCCGCCTGGGTCCTGCAAACCCTGGTGAGCTCGCCCCTGGTCGCAAAACTGGCGCGCGCCCACGGGGTGGAAGCGGTCGACGATCTTCTGACCGGCTTCAAACATCACGCGGCGATGATGGCCGAGCAGCCGCACAAGACCGTCGCGTTCATGTTCGAAGAGGCGCACGGCTACATGCGTGGCGACGATGTGTATGACAAAGACGGGGCCGTGGCGGCTCGGCTGATGGCCGAGTGTGCTGCGCTGGCCCATCGGCAGGGGCGTACGCTGATGGAT
>JAESSZ010000415.1 GCA_016763875.1 Nannocystaceae bacterium | reverse complement strand
CGAGCCACTCCCGCAGGAACGCTTCGTGGCGCCCCAGGGGCACAAAGAGGTGCTCAGACGCCTTGAGCACGGGCGTGGTCCCACACTCGGCACAGCGTGGCTCGATGAGTTCGCGCGGCGCGTACGTCTTTCCGCAGGCCTCGCATGAATCGCCGTACTGGTCCTCGGTCTTGCAAAACGGACAGGCGCCTCGGACAAAGCGGTCCGGCAGGAACATGAGGTCCTTGGGGCAGAACAGCTGCTCGACCTCTTTGGCGACGATGTCGCCTTGCGCCTCCATCGTTTTGAAGATCGTCTCGGCATGCTGACGACACTCGTCGGAGTGCGTCGTGTGAAAGATGTCGTAGTCGATCTGAAACGCTTGAAAGTCTGCGACGTGCTCGTCGTACGCTCGGGCGATCAACGCCTCGGGCTCAATGCCCTCGCGGCGCGCCCGAATCTGGATTGGGGTGCCGTGCGTGTCCGAGGCCCACATGAAGATGCAGTCCTCGCCCGCGAGCTTGCGCGCTCGCACGTACACATCCGTCTGGATGTACTCGAGCATGTGGCCCAAGTGGATAGCGCCGTTGGCATACGGTAGGGCCGCTGTCACGAGTACGCGTCTCGCCATGGGGCACGGTTACTAGCACGGACCGGGCCGCTCGGCTCCAAGAGTCTCGACGCATCGCTCCCGCGGCGAGGCGGCCGCGGTGTCGCCCGGGGCGCCGACTATGAGCGCGCTTGTAGGATCCGGCGCAAGGAGCCGGAGCCGATGGGCACCGTTTTACGACCGACCTCGATACGCTCGGTCGTTTCGGCCGGCACCACTGGCGTTTCGCTCGTCGTCGCATCCGTGCCCGGATAGAACTCCGTTCTCGCTGGCAGTTCCGACCCAGAGTGCGAGGCCGACTGTGACGCCGACTGTGACGCCGATTGTGACGCTGACTGCGAGGGATCCGTGGCAACCGGCATCGAGGCCGAGGAGCCCGTCTGATTGCTGGGCCTGGACTCGTGGTGTCGCGACCAACCCTCGCTGGACTGCGAGGCGCTCGCAATCGCTTCGAGGTCGCGCAGCACCGAGTCAGCCGTTTCCTGGCGCCGTTGCATAGCGGCGACCATCTCGTCGACTTGCGCCGCAAGCCCCGTCACCAGTTCAGGCAGGGCGTCCACGGCAGCAAACCGAAGCTTGCGGGGCGCCCGCAGCAGCGCGATGACTTTACCGGGACTGTGTGTTGCGAGTTGGAGGCGCGACTCGAGCACCTTGGTGGTCCGCACGGCGAGGTGATAGTGCCGGTCGACCTTGAGGTACCCGAGATAGACCAACTCGATGACTCGCTTACCAGAGTCGTCCACCAAGGTGTTCTCGGCGACAGGGCGTGGGTGGAGGTACTCCAATCCTACGTTCAACTGGCCAAGCACGGCGTCAATCCGCTCGATGGCCTCGTTGAGAGAATCAGATCCTGCATTGAGACGGCGAGCAGAGTTCGCCAGCCGATGCGATGCGTCGATAATACTCATGGTTGCGTTCCCGCTTTTTCCAACGCCCTTCCGGGCAACATGCTGGACCCCCGGAGATGCGCGAGCTAAGGCCGATTCGCCGTCAGGCGACACGCGTTGGGGGTCCTCTGCCGCAGTCAGCGGCAGATGCAGTAGTGACCATAAGACGCCGGGCTGCAGGCGCAACTACATTGACGTCTATTCGGTGTGTAACACCCGCGAGCGGCCGTACCGGCCCGCGCGGACCACGGAGCAGATCCGGTCCGCGATCCACGCACTTCTGCCTCGGGGCTAGTCCCAGCGGATGCCCTGCGCCAACGGGAGCGTATCGGAACCGTTCACCGTGCAGGTCTGCCGCCGCATGTACGCCTTCCAAGCATCACTGCCCGCTTCGCGACCGCCACCGGTCGACTTCTCGCCGCCGAAGGCACCGCCGATCTCCGCGCCCGAGGTTCCGAGATTCACGTTCGCGATCCCGCAGTCGCTGCCGCCCGGGCTCCAGAATCTCTCGGCCGACTTGACGCTGTCGGTGAACAGCGCGCTGGACAGGCCCTGCTCGACGGAGTTCTGGAGTGCGATGGCGCCCTCGAGGTCGTCGTCCCCGAACGTGCGAACGTAGAGGATCGGGGCGAAGGTCTCTTCGTCCATGAACGGGAATGGTTTGCCCGCTGGCACCCGAACGAGGGTCGGCTGAACGTAGCAACCCGGGCGATCCACGACGTCACCGCCTGCCAGGATCTCGCCCCCGTCGGCCTTGATGCGCGCGATCGCGGCAACGAACATCTCCTTGGCCCCGACGTCGATCAGCGGACCGATGAGATTTGCGGTGTCACGCGGATCTCCGATCTTCTCGTTCATCTGGCCATACGCGCGAACCAACTTGGCGACAAGGGTGTCGGCCACCGACTCGGCCACGAACAGACGCCGCGTTGAAGTGCAGCGTTGCCCCGCCGTGCCCGCCGCCCCGAAGGCGATCCCGCGAGCAGCGAGCTCCAGATCCGCCGTCTTGTCGACGATGACGGCGTTGTTTCCGCCCAACTCGAGCAGGCAGCGCCCAAGTCGGGCTGCGACCACGGGGTACACCTTCCGACCCATCGCGCACGAGCCGGTGGCCGAAACGAGGGGAATGCGAGGGTCGGCGACGAGCGCCTTGCCCACCGCGTCGTCGGGGCCAAAGGTGAGCTGCAAAACGTCTGGGTGCCCCGCCTCGGCGCAGACCGGCTGCATGAGACCGTGCACCGCCAACGCGCACAACGGCGCCTTGAGGCTCGGTTTCCAGATGACAGGATCGCCGCAAACGATCGCGAGCGCTGCGTTCCAAGCCCACACCGCCACGGGAAAGTTGAACGCGGAGATGCACAGCACCGGGCCAAGCGGCTGCCACTGCTCGAACATTCAGTGGCCTTCGCGTTCCGACATGAACGTGCGCCCGCCCAGGCTCCGCGATAACCCAGTCGCAAAGTCGCAGATGTCGATCATCTCTTGGACCTCGCCACGGGCTTCCTCGATACCCTTGCCGACCTCGGCACACAGGATCCGAGCGAGGTTGTCCTTGTGGTGGCGAAGGATCTCGCCCATCCGCCGCACAATCTCCCCGCGTTTGGGTCCCGGGACCGCGCGGAAACTCGGGAACGCTGCGACCGCACGTCCCAGCTTGGCCATCGCCGCTTCGCCGTCGTCCATGGCGAGGGTGGCGATGGTCTCGCCGTTGGACGGGTCCACGACGGCAAAGCCACCGGTGGCAGCGTCGGTCGGGGGCGCAAGTCCCAGCGATTCAAAGATCTCGGTGACTTCCTTGCTCGGCATCGCGCGGAGCATACGCGACCCGGCCCCATCAAGCCGGCCCATCCCAGCCGGGCCCACGTGCGGTTATTCGCGCCCCACCGTGTCGATCACGGTCAGACGTCGGATCGGCCGCCGCTAGAACGAAATATTGTCCTCGATCTGGGTATCGACCGCGTTGGTCCACCGCGGCAGCGTCTTGTCGTACAGCATCGAGTACGCCGCAGAGACCTCCATCACGCGCTTGGAGTACCGATAGCTCTCCGTGAAGACCATCTCCTCGATGAACGTGTCCAGCTCCAGCGGTGTCTTGGACTTCGCACGCAGCCAGCGCGCGACGTTGCTCGGCCCGCCATTGTACGACGCATAGGCCATAGCGCCCTGGCCTTGGAACTTCTTGAGCAGTTCGGCGATGTAGTACGACGCCAAATGCGAGTTGGTATCGATGTCGAACAACGTGTCGGCATCAAAACGACCGTGCTCGAGCTCCCCCAACCGTTCGACCAGTTGCCGACCAGTCCACGGCATGACCTGCAACGCGCCGCGCGCCCCGACGTGCGACACCACGTGCCTGCGAAATCGAGACTCCGTGTACATCAGCGACCACAGATGAATCGGGTCGATCTTGCGCACCCTCGCCTCGCGTTCGATCGCCGCGCGGTACGCCCGCGGATGCCAACGTGCCTTTCGTGGCGCTTCACTCGTGGGTACGAGCCTCACGAAACTCGGCGGCTCATCCAGGGCCAGCGACAATGACCGCAACGCAACCGCCATCGCGGCCTTCGCAGGCTTGTCGCGCAGCATCTTGCGCCCCGCTTTGGTCGGGCGGATCTTCGGGAACTTCCATGTGCTCTTCCAACCCAGTCCGACAATGAGAGCCTCGCTGCGGGTCTTGGACGACAATCCCAAGAACGCGGCCGTGGCCACCCGCAACTCGCGCCGCGCCTCCTCCAAGTAGCCCGCCGCGTACAACTGACGCATGCGACGAATCGGCGGCCACGCAGCCCCGTAGTCTTCGTCGAGCTTCCGGAGCAAGGTTACGGCGTCGGCTCGCCCGGGGTGCCGCGCCTCGTCGGCAACGGGCACAAGCTTAGGCAGCGGGCCGGGTTCGACCCCCGCGTCCAGTAGTCGTTGACGGGCCTGCAAGCCGTAGTAGCTCCACGGCTGCGCCACCGCGAGTTGACGAAGATCCGTCTGCCCTTGCGTGTTCAGCTCGGCGTCGTGTGCCGCCGCCATGAGTTTGGCTCGGAAATACCGAGCCCGCGTCGCGTCCTTGGGCGAGCGGCGGGGGACTTTGTCGAGCGCCTCGATCGCTTCCGCGGTCCGCCCTTGCCGGTAGGGAAGCCACGCCCGCAGCCACGCCCGCTCGCCGCGGTTGGCGTTAGACAGCTTCTCGTACTTGTTCAGCAGCGCTTCGGTCTTGGCGTACATGCCCGCCCGAAACGCGAGCTGCAACGACCGCCAGTACGCATGCGCCTTGGTCCCGCGACGCTTGCTTTTGACCCCGAGCATCGCGATCTCAAGGGCGTCGTCGAACATCTCGGCGCGCTCCAGACAACGGAACAAGCGGCCCTCGATCTCCTTGCTTCCGGTCCGCTCGTACGCCGGTCGCAAGTCTTGCACACACTGGGCGAAATCGCGTTGTTTGTACGCCGTCCACGCACGCGAACTCTTGGCCTGGCTGCGCAGGTACTTCGGGGTCGCAGGGTCCTCGACGATGCCGTCGAGAATCTCGCGCGACCGGGCCACCCGGCGAAGCACACGGGCGTGCACGGCTTGGTCGAGCCGCTCGGTGATCAGCAAGGGACGAACGCTGACCTTACGGCTGGCCGCCGCGATGCGCTCGATCTCCGCCCACGCCTGCTTCTCTTCCGGCTCCCCCGCCCGCTCGATCACGATCCGCCTAAACGCAGCTGCGGCATCTTTAGGATTTCCGGCCCGCTCCACCGCGTGCGCGTGGGCTAGCCGGTGCAGGCCCACCATCGGGTGCTTGGGGTAGTCGACGATGATCTCATTGAGGGCTTTGGCCGCACTGGCCGCGGCGACTTTGGTCGCGTGCGCCGAGGTCCCTTGGATGTGCGCCGCCGCGGTGGCCCGCAGCACCCGCATGCGCGCGAGGCTACGGATCGGGGAGCGCTTGCTCGCCCGCTTGAGCTCCTTGATAGCGGTGCGCAGGGCCTTGTCGGTTTCCGCTACCGGGGTGGACCCCGAGGCCGCGTTTGCTGTCGCCTCGTCGATGCGCGCTTGCGCCAGCTCGAACAACAGCAACTCCAGCGGGAATCGGGCGGCCGCTTTCCGATGCGCAACCCGCTCGCTCAACGTCGCGACAGCCGCCCCCGATTGGCCGGACAACCGCTCCGCACGACCGCGCAGGGCGCCCACGGAAAACCAGGTCGTGCTACCCGGCTCGCCAGGGTCGACATCGTGGAGCAAGGACAACGACAGCGCGGTGTCGCCGATCGTCAGCGCGGTTGCCGCTCCGTTCAGTCCTCGCAGGGGACCCGGCGACCGCGTGCCCGCTCCCGCGGCGGCGCTGGATCCATCCCCACCGTCGGCCAAAATAGGCGCGTCG
>JAESSZ010000414.1 GCA_016763875.1 Nannocystaceae bacterium | reverse complement strand
TCTTTGCCGTGCTGCTAGACACTGGAATGGACCC
Source organism: Nannocystaceae bacterium (assembly GCA_016763875.1). GTDB lineage: Bacteria > Myxococcota_A > Polyangia > Nannocystales > Nannocystaceae > JAESSZ01. The sequence goes on along the minus strand of JAESSZ010000414.1, from coordinate 4,222 downwards.
AAACTGCGTGCACCGCGACTCTGGCTACACACCGCTTCACTACGCTGTGACCAACCGTTGCTCGGACAATGTCCGACTTCTGCTGGCGCGGGGCGCCGATCCTCACCGACCCGACGCCAGCGGCGAGACCCCCACGAATTACGCCGACCCCACCCGGTGGGGCGAGGGGGCGATGGCACGCGAGCATCCGATCCGCGTGGCACTCGGCGTTTGAGCCCAACGAACGCTCGGTCGAATGCGCCCAGGCGCGCATGCCAGCGCTGCACCGCGCACACCGACGATCTTCAGTTCGAAAGCCAACGGAGTTGCTGCACTGGCGGTGGGCTGCGGGTACGTTGTGTTGTGATGACGCGCGCGGGTGCAGTGGCGTTCGCAATGGGACTCGTGGGGTGCGGGCCTGAGGTTGCCGACGGCCCACCGCACACGTGGGTGCAACAGTCGCAGGGGGTCTTCCTTCAGTTCCAGTACCGTCTCGACGTGTTGCTGGTCATCGATGACTCACCGACGATGACGGGTGACCAGCAGAGCGTCGCGACCGCAGCCGCAACGTTCGCGCGGATGTTCGAGCAGCAGTCCCCCGATCGGCACTACTATCGGTTCGGCGTGACGACAACGAGCGTCACCCAGCCGGGTTGCGACGGGCCGACCGCGGTGGATGGGGCGTTGCTGACCGAGTCGTGCCGCGAGCATCTCGAGGATTTTGTGGTGGGCCAACAAGACGAGATCGACGACCGTTCCGTGTGCCTGGAGCACTGCCCGTTGGAGCACGTCAACCTCGATCCGAGCGTCGTGTATCCGAGACGCGAGGCCACCGACAATCCTTGGATCGACAACACGACAGATAACGCAACTTTGCCCGACGACATCGCGGGCGCAGACGCGCTGGCCTGCGTGGCAACGCGGGGATCGGCAGGCTGTGAGCACCCGGCGCCGCTTGAGGCCATGCGCTTGGCACTGGCACGAATGGAAGACCCCTCGGATCCAGCATTCGGATTCAGGCGCAGCGGCGCCGGTTTCATGGTCGTTTTCATCACCAACGGACACGAGTGCTCGTTCACCGAGGCCGCCGCCGCGCTGATTGGGCCGGACACACCACAGGCGGTTTGCTGGACCGCGGGTGTTCGCTGCGACGGCGGGCCGGGACGCTACGACGACTGCTACCCGCGGGACATCGACGTCGACGGAATGCTCACCTCGCCCGAGTCCGCGGTCCTCACTCCGCTCTCGACGTACATCGATGTGCTTCAGCGAGTCGAGGACGAGAAACAAGCGGCCCAACCCAGTGCCGAGGTCTTGGTGGCCACGATCGCTGGATTCGGAACCGACGGCAGCGTCACCTACCAGGACGCGTTGGACGAGGCACTTCACGCCGAGTTTGGGATCGGGCCGGGCTGCGCCGCGGGCTCGGCTCGCTCGGCTATGCCTCCCGCTCGATTGGCGGCCTTCACCGATGCCTTCTCCTACCGCGGGCACGGACCCTCGCGACACAACTTCTGCTCATCGGACTGGAGGCCAGCCCTAGCACCCGTCTTTCATACCCTCGGCATCCCGCAACGCTACTGCGTCGATCTGTGCGTCGCCGACCAGGATCCAACCACGCCGAAGCTCGATACCGACTGCGTGGTGCGGGTATCGAGCTGGAACGACGCAGGGCCGTTCACCGATGTGATCGCGGCGTGCGAACGCGATGCCGGCGAACCCAGCCTGCCCGAAGGTGAAAACGCCTGCTGGCACCTCAAGACCGGCGACGAAGTGCCCGACTACTGCGCCGACGACGGCTCGCTGCAACTTGGGTACCTCCGAAGACCCGACACGTTCATCCCCCATGGTTTTGTCGAGATCGAGTGCCTCGTGTCACCCAACCCAGCCCGTGACTGCCCCGAACTCGAACGCTGACCGCGATGAGTAAACGGTTGCTGGATTGGCTGGACTTCCATCTGCACACGCAGCGCGACGTCCCACCCAAGCTCGTTGCGTTACCGAACAGTCGGCCGTGGTCGCGCTTACAAACCCGCGAACGCCATCACCAACACACAGCCCTCACCACGGACGTCGATGACGAAGCCGGCCGAGTCCTGCGCCAGCACCACCCGACTCGTCCGTGCCTCGGGCGTCAGGCGCTCTCCAGCCGGAGGTCGCGTCTCGGACCGAATCCGCCGTCGGTGCGCCCTGCACCGCGGTGCTGCGACGGTCTACCGCCGAGACACCGACAGCGCATGCGCGGCACGAACGTAGAGGCCCGCTCGCAGCCTCAGCCGCCGCGACATAGCACCGGCGACGGCAAGGTCAGCGTGCACGTCGTAGTCAATCGGCGTGCCGACGCCTCGGTTGCATGCCGCCGGTCGCATGTCATGGTGACCCGGTGCCGCGTGTCCTGCTCGTGCTCTCCGTCCTCGCCACTGCCACCGCGACCGCCTGCCACCCGGCTCGAGCGACCGACCCCACCGACCCCACCGACCCGGTGACCTCGCCACGTTCCGATGCCGCACCGTCATCAGGCACCGAACCGGGCCCGTCGGAGACATCCGACGCCGCTGGGGTCGAGGCTAAGCAGATCGATGGCGTCTGGGTCTTCGAACATCACTCGCCCGATTCGATGCAGGCGCTGCACGGCGGGGTGCCCACCATCGTCGATGGTTGTCTGCTCGTCGACGGGGCCGTCGTGATCTGGCACGACAGCACGATTGCGGAGGTGACCCGCCTAATTGCCGCCGTCAAGGCCGGGGAGAGCCCCACCGTAAGCGTCGGCGGCGGTGGCATGAGCGTCGAAGAAGGCGCGTCGGCCGACGACTTCCCGTCTGCCGTCACTCAGCGCTGCTCGACCACCACGATCTGGTTCGGCGGGACCTGATCGGCGTGCGCTGCAAAGTGCCAAAAACGGGGCGTTCGCGACCCAGCCGCGCGATGGTGATGCGACTGGCCGAGCAGCTGCGGGCGACGGTCGCCCAGCGCGTTCCCCCGATGACAGGACGCCTTGGACACGTCGTCGCCGCAATGTCGCCATGGACTGCTAACCGGAGCGAATCGCAAGGATGACTCAAGGATGACTCAAGGATGACTCAAGGACCCCCCCCGAAGACGGCGCGTGTACGGCGAGCTAAGGTGTGAGGCATGGTGCGCCCAGGCGCATGAAGATCATTGTCTCAGTTCTCGGCGGCCTACTGCTCGCAGCCCTGGTGGTTTCTCTCGCCACGCAGGGAAATGCTTGGCTGACTCTGATGATCTTTCTCGGGGCGACGATTGGCCCCCCGATGTTGATGAGTGCGGACTTCACGGCCGATTTTAAGACGCTCGCTGCGATCGGCCTGATGTTGGCAGCCGGAGGCATTGTTATTGGCCTCCGCAAGCGCGATGTCTGGTGGGGCCAACTGGCCGCCGTGGTTGGCGTTGTTGGCTGGACCATGATTGGGCTAATCGGACTGGGTACCGGGACCTAGCTGCCTTCGAAGCCCGACCGACCGTTGACAACGGGTCCGAGCCGCGGCCGACCCGCTACAGCGCGAGTCCCTTGTTTTCGGCCGCAGTGATCTTGTCTCCCTTCCAGCAGACCCGGAACTTGCGCCGCACCGCGCCGGTCTTGGCCTGCATGGCGTAGCAGGTCTCGCCCTTAGCCTGGCCGGGCTCGGCGGCGGTGACCGTGGGCTCTGCGATGTTGTACATGCCCATGTCGGCCTCCAGACCCCCGGCGCCGTGCTTTTTGATGGCGGCGGTAACCTTGTCGTGCTCGCCGAGCTCGGACATGAAGGCCTTCATCGCCACGGAGACCTTGAGCACAGAGACCTCGACCGCAGGGGCCTCGGGTTCGGCGGGGGCCACATTCGGGGCTGCCTTCGCGGGCGGCTGGACCGACTTGGCCGGCGCAGACGTCTTCGCCTCCGGCGTTTCGGCGCTCGCGGGCTTGGATTCGGTTTTGCTGTCCGAATCGCAGGCCACCGTCGCGACCAGAGCCAAGGGAAGGATGAGACGCCCAAGTCCGTGCATACCCCCCCAGACGCGACGCGATCGCGAGCGAGCACGGAGGACGGCACTTTTCTGCAGATTGGTGCGCCAGGCTCAGCCTCGGGGAAGCAGGCATGCGTCGCACGAGATTTGCGCCGTGACACACTCCGCCCGGGCCACCTGCGTAATGACGCGGCCGCTACCAGTTGTCGCTACCGATCTTGGTCTGGCGGGGCGTATCGCCGTCCCAGGCCATGATGTAGCGGTAAAAACCGTCGTGGTC